>CAVBPI010000045.1:6478-11973 GCA_963596955.1 bacterium
TAATTAAACACATAAATCCACTTGTGACGCGACCTTCAGAAACGGTGCCTATCATTCGTAAATTTCTAACCACACAAATTTAGAATTTGTCATCATCAATTCCAAGACTTTTCCCGAAAATGACCCGAATTTTTCCTCCTTTGCCGCATTTTTCTGATGATTTCAAAACTCATCGAGGCCTTTGAGGCGGCGGAGCATACGGACTATGCTTTCGAGGTGAGAGATGTCGCGCCTTTGGGTCTCGACGACCTGGCGGAGGGCGCTGTTCTCATCGCGGACTTTGTTCAGGCGGGACTCGTATTCGTCGCGGAGTTCGCTGCACCTGCGTTCGGAACGGTCGGCCGCGGTGGCGTTGAACCCGTAGCCGACCGCCTCGTCTTCGAGCCTGAAATCTTTCTCCTGCCAGTTCCAGGAGCCGAAGATGAGACAGCCGACCCCTATGTTCAGAACATCGGCGAGCCGGGGTATTATCGGGTTTATGAGAGCGGCTGTCCCACTTTCGAGGCTTCTGTAGTGTGTCATGGAGATGCCGCAGCGCCGGGCGACCTCGGTCTGTGTGAGGCCCCGGAGTTTCCTCAGGCGCAGAATGTTCTCCTTGATGGAGTCGTTATCCATAGTGTTATCCTTTTTTTTGTGGTTAAGAAACCTTCAAAAAACAACCAGCATCGTCTAAATCTGAAGCAGTTTATTCTTTTCATGTTTCTAATGTCCTTTCCCGGTTTCGGGGATATTCGTTCGCGCCAAAGGTATGGATAAAAATGATGCGAAAACAGCAAGAAAAACTTGCGAATCGCAAGAAATTCTTGTGATTCGCAATAAAAATTTGTCGAAAATTTCGATTATTTGAGATAAATCTGCAAGACTTTGCGCGACTCGCAGCGGCTGAAACCGTCCCCTTATTCGCAGCGAAGCGTGACGCTTGCCTTGCGCAGTCCCTTCGCTGAGATCGTGACCGGAATGTCCCCGGCAGTGTCTCTGCCGCGTACAATCACCGTAAGCTGGCCGCTGAAAAGATGCATCTGAGGCTTCTGGAACGGCTCGATGCAGGTCGGGTCGCCGTTTGCCACCGCCTCGAACGAGCCGGCTCCTCCGACGCTGACCCTCACGAGCCTGCTGTCCGTCGGCACCGGATTGCCGTCGCGATCGACCACGCTGACATTGATGTAGCACAGTTCCTCGCCTCCGGCCTTGAGAACGGCTGCCCCTGATGCCACATCCGTCGCCGGCTTTGCCGCGCTACGGCTTTCAGCTCCGCCCTTCGGTTCAGCCGCACCGAGGCTTCCGGTCACGTCCGCCGCTTCGTTCCCCCTGATGGACTCCGGTCCGGTGTATGGCGTGAGCTTCAGGGCATAAGGCTTTCCGGCCGTGCGCACTGTCTGCTCCGCCGCCGGAAGGCCGTCCGCGCCGTATGCCACGACCTTCACCTCCCCCGGCTGATAGATTACATCCGGCCATATCAGGCGGAAGCGCCTCATCAGCTCCGAATTGGAAGCGAGGGGTGTCGGCTTCGTCGGGTCCGTCGAGACTCCCGTCGCCGGGGACTTTTCCGCAAATCCCTGGCTCACACCGTTCACGAACAGCTCCGCGCGGTCGAACGAGCTGTACGCCACCACCGGGATGTTCTCTCCCTCATGCCCCGGCCACGTCCAGTGCGGGAGCAGGTGCAGTGTCGGCACGTCCTTCCTCCATTGGCTGCGGTAGAGCCAGAAGCGGTCCTTAGGGATGGATGCGAGGTCTATGATTCCGAACACGGACGAGTGGTTCGGCCATGAGTCGGTGTCGTATGGCGACGGCTCGCCGAGATAGTCGAACCCGGTCCAGACAAACTGCCCCGGCATCCACGGGTAGTCCTCGTCGGCCGCGAAATCCACATCCGGGATGTTCGACCAGGAGCAGTGCTCGACGTCGTAGGAAGACGACTGATGCCCCTCGTCGGTCCTGTTCGCCCAGACAAGCGCATCTATTCCCCGCACTCCGTACTGTGACGGCATATGATAGACGCCCCGCGAGCTCACGGTAGATGCCGTCTCGCTGCCGAGGATGATGTTCTGCGGCAGTTTCCCGTAGGCCTCCACAAAACGGCGCGGCTTGTAGTTGAACCCCGGCACGTCCAACTGCGCCGCGAAGCCGTTGTTTACCACAGCGTCGAACTGGTCCATTCCGCAGGTCACCGCCCTCGTCGGGTCTTCCCTGTGACAGAGCGACTGAAGCCAGGCCGCCGTCCTGTACCCTTCCGCTGACCTCTGTGTCGGCACCTCGTTCCCGATGCTCCACATTATTATGGACGGGCTGTTGCGGAAATGCCGCACAAGGTTCACGACGTCCTTCTCCGCCCAGTCGGCAAAGAACCTGTGGTAGCCGTTCCGGCATTTCGCCACGTCCCATTCGTCGAATGTCTCCGCCATCATCATCATTCCCGTCTCGTCGCACAACTCCACGAGTTCCTCCGCCGGCATATTGTGGGAAGTCCTTATGGCGTCGCAGCCCATCTCCTTGAGCATTTCAATCTGATGGCGCAGCGCGGACCTGTTCACGGCGGCCCCGAGCGGTCCGAGGTCGTGGTGCATGCACACCCCGTGGATAACCCTGCGCTCCCCGTTCAGGAAAAATCCCTTGTCCGCGATGAACTCTGCCGTGCGCACTCCGAAGCGCGTCGAGGCGCTGTCAATGACCGCCCCATCCTTCAAAATCTTCACCTGAGCCGTGTAGAGCGAGGGACTTTCCGGCGACCATAGCCGCGGATTCTCCAGAGTGATGTTCTGTCGCACAGCCTCTTTGTGGCATACGCTCCGTCTGTCGGTCCGATGCGCGGCAACATTTCCGTGTTCGTCGAGAATCGTCGTCTCCAAATCAAACGCTTCGCCTTCTTCCGCGCCCTCGATTTCCGTGGATATGCCTACGGTCGCATATTCCTTCTCCACATGAGGCGTCGTCACGGATATGCCCCATACGGGAATATGTGTCCGTGGGGTCTCAATCAGGCGCACCTTGCGGTAGAGCCCCGCTCCGGGATACCAGCGCGAGGAGAAGGGGCGGTTTTCGAGCAGGACCGTGACGCGGTTCGTGCCTTCGTGGAGATTCGGGGTTATGTCGCAGTGAAATGTGTTGTAGCCGTAGGGCCATTCGCAGACCTTCACCCCGTTCACGAACACCTGCGCCTCGCTCATCGCCCCGTCAAAGAGCAGCTCGAAGTGGCGTCCGGACAGGCTTCCGACGGTTATGTCAGTCCTGTAGCAGCCCTTGCCCATATATGGCAGCCCGCCGGTGCGTCCCGTCTTTTCGGTCGGTACTTTCTCCCCGTTCTGCACCACGGCCACCCTCTGAAGGTCGTTCTCCTTGCTGAACGGCCCGTAAATGGCCCAGTCGTGCGGCACCAGAACCCTTTCCCATCCCGAGGCCGCGAGCGTGTCGTGATCCCTGCGGAACTCCCAGTCCTTCAGTACCTTCTCGCCGCGCGGCTGTGCGGAGAGCGTGGCGGCCGCAGTCAAGACGGCCATTGCGGTAAAAATCTTTCTGAGCATATCTGATAAATTTGGTGGGGCGTTAATATTCCTTTATATATACGAACGCTTGCCGGGTGCAAAGATAATCAATCTGGCACAAAAATTTCCCGATTCGTTTTAAGTAAGCCTTAAAAATAGCTCAGTCCTTAAAGGCATCGAGGGCGGCGGTAGGTTTCCCGTCCGCGAACGCTCCGAGCTGATAGCCTCCGTTGTAGCCCGCCGGAGCCTCGGGTTCCCAGTAGAAGACGCCGTCGCAGACCCCTGTGCCCTTGGCTTCGGTCATGAGGTAGGAAAGCATAGCCTTCGCCGTCTCCGCGTCGTCCCAAGGCATTCCGACCTCGCAGACCATCACCCTGCATCCGCACTCCGAAGAAACCTTCTTCATGTTGTCGATGCAGGACTTGGTCGGACCTTGCCATCCTGACTGGTCGTAGGACGGATAGAGCGACATCCCTATCATGTCATACTTCCCGCCATACTTCTTCAGCTCGCCGAAAATCCTGCGGTACTTCCAGTTGTCCTGACCGCCGTCGAGGTGGACGATGACCTTGGCCTCGGGATAGACCGACTTCACGGCATCATAGCCGGCATTGTTGAGCTCCGCATAGTTCTGAGGATTGGTCGTGCAGCGGCCGAGTTCCCAAAGCATCCCGTCGGTGGTCTCGTTTCCGACCTGCACCCACTCGACCTCGATTCCGCAGGCCTTGAGCCCGGAGAGCACGTCCGCGGTATGCTCCGCCACCGCCTTCTTCATGTCCTCAATCCCATAGCTGCTCCATGCCGCAGGGATGGTCTGGCTGCCCGGGTCCGCCCATGTGTCGCTGTAGTGGAAGTCAATCATCAGCCTCATTCCGAGCTTCTGTGCCCGCAGGGCCTTCGCGATGACATCTCCCTTGCCGTTCCAGCCCTCGGCCGGGTTCACCCAGACGCGCAGCCGTATCGAGTTCATTCCAATCTGCCGCATGAGTTCGGTGCATTCGGTCTCCACGCCGTCGGCATTGTAGAACTTGATGCCCTTGCTCTCCATTTCGGTGCACCAGCTTATGTCCGCTCCTTTGGCGAACGCCGTCCTGTCAATGGTCGGGGTTTTCGGCTTTTCCGGAGCCGTGTATTCGGGGTTCACTTCCGCGCATCCTGCGGCGGCCAGCATCCCGGCCGCCAATATTCCGCTGATCAACATATTCTTCATCTTGTTTTAAGATTTAATTCTTTCTTCTGCACAAAGGTTTTCTCTGCACAAAGATCTCTCACTTCGTTCGAGATGACAATTATAGTTTGAGGGATTACATCTTAGTCATAGTGTATGTCGGAGCGTCGAAGCTGCTGAGGTCGAGTTCAATCCGATAGTTGCCCGCCTCGGCCGGCTTGAAGTTCCCTTCGCCCTTGCTGAGAACGCCGTCCCCGTCAGTGTCGCAGAACTGCCATTCCCAGTCGTTGCCGTCCTTTCCGATGACAAAGTGAAATCCATAACAGTCGGTGCCCACGTCAGGAATGTTGCATTCAGCGACCCACTTTCGCGTCGAAACATCATAAGTCATCTGATTGTCAGTGACTTTCCATGAATTGAAGTCTCCCACTACGGCAACAAAAGTCGTCTTGGTCTCCGCCCAAGTCATCGCCGTCAAATCCACCGTCACATAGTTCAGCCCCGTATTGCTGCTCCAGAAGTTCCATCCTCCGGCATCTGTCGTAAGCTCGTACTGTCCGCCTGTTGTGTAATAGACCGTCGCGTCGTCGTCCCTCGTGGTCAGGAAGCGGAACCCGCTCTGTTCGTCAGTCCAGTCCGGAGACGTGTAGAGGAATCCCTGATAGTGCCCGTCATTGTCGGCGACTGCATTGAGGACGGTCGCCATGTCAAGCTTGTCGGAAGCCTCCTTCTTGTAGTACCATGCGTAGAGCTGTTCCGGATAGTTAGCCGGAGCAGGCGTGTCTCCTCCTGAAGTGAGGGATATTTCCTTGGTGTCGATGTTGAATGTGAGGGTATATGTGCCC
>CAVBPI010000046.1:0-6258 GCA_963596955.1 bacterium
AAAAGGAATATGCTTATAGTTATCGAAGGTCTCGACGGGTCGGGCAAATCGACGCAGGTCAGGAAGTTGCGGCAATATCTCGAAGCTCTGCCGCAGAGGCTGGAATACATCCATTTTCCGCGCTATGACTCCCCGGTCTATGGGGAACTGATTTCACGGTTCCTGCGCGGGGACTTCGGGACGAATGAACAGGTGCATCCGCAGCTGGTGGCGCTTCTCTTCGCCGAGGACAGGCACGGGGCGGCTCCGGAGCTCAGGAATATTCTGCGTGAGGGCGGCAATGTCCTGCTCGACCGCTATGTCTATTCCAACATCGCCTACCAGTGCGCCAAGCTTCGCAACCCCGACGAGGCCGAGGACCTTAGGGAATGGATATGCAACACCGAGTACGGGAATTTCTCCCTTCCGCGTCCCGACCTTAACATCTTCCTTGACGTGCCCATCGGATTCGTCGAGAAGAAGCTGACCTCGGCACGCCGCGGCGGGGACAGGGACTATCTCGAAGGGGGGCATGACATCCACGAGGCCGACATCGAGTTTCAGAAGGCCGTGCGGCGCATCTATCTGAGACAGTGTGAACTGGATTCGCATTTCACGCGGGTTGACTGCTCTGACGCCGACGGGGCGATGCTGCCGCCGGATGAGATTTTTGAAAAAATCAAGGCCGTGGTTGACAGCGCTTTGGGATTATAGGCGGCATTTCCTTTCCGGATATGATTGACTTCAAAGGATATTTATGAAAAGAGGTTATAATGTATTCCGCCGATTCTGCGCGTTCGTGCTCGGCTCCGTGTTCCTGATTTCGGGAATATTGAAACTTATGGATCCGGTTGGCTCGGAGTTCGTGATGAAATCGTATTTCAGCTTCCTGCGCATCGGCTTCATGGATTTTGCCGCGAAGTTTTTCGGAGTCGCCTTCGCCCTTGTGGAGGCCGTTTTGGGAGCCGCGCTGATGAGCGGCGTGTGGCGAAAGGTTGTGGGCATATCGGTGGTGGCGCTGACGACCTTCTTCACGCTGCTTACGCTCGTCCTGCTTATTTTCAACCCGGCAATGGACTGCGGGTGTTTCGGCGAGGCCCTGCATCTGACTCATTTTCAGACATTTATCAAGAACCTTATTCTCTGCGCCCTGTGCTGCGGCGCGTTCATCCCGATGCGCGAGCTTGACAGGCCGGTGAAGGTCAAGTATGTCTCTTTCGCACTGTCCGTCCTCTCGCTCATCGCTCTTCTTGTCTATTCGATGATTGCGCTTCCTCTCAAGGACTACACTGCATTCCGGCCGGGAGCCATGCTTCAGGCGGCCGCCGACGAGGAATACCGGGACTTCACCGAGCCTGAGTTCATCTATGAGAAGGACGGCGTGACGCAGGCATTCGCTCTGGACGCCCTTCCCGACAGCAGCTGGACTTTCGTCGATTCGCGCATCCGTCAGGCCGACTTTGCCGCCGGGGCCGTGCTCTCGCTGACCGATGCCGCGGGGGAGTACTGCGACACCGTCGCCTCGCAGGGGAATGTGCTTGTCATTTCGGCCTACAAGAAACTGAGCGCGAAGCGTATTGATGGCATCGAAAAGATTGTCTCCTATGCTGAACTGCTCGGCCTGAAGCCTGTCGTGATAGTTCCGTCAAGGGACATCCTCGCGGCGGCTTCCGTCACGCCGTCCAGCACTGGCTCCGACGATGTGCCGGGAACATCGGGAACAGTTCTTCCGCAGTGGCTTGACGGCGTGACCTATTACTCTGACTTCAAGACCATCGCCACGCTCAACCGCTCGAACGGCGGCGTCACATGGATTTCCGACGGACAGATTGTCCGCAAGTGGTCCTACACTCTCCGTCCGTCGCTCGAAAAGCTTGAAGAGACCCTTGCCGGGGACCCTGCCGCCACAGCCCTCGAAACCGGGTCAAGGGGCAGCCTCATCCTTCAGGGCTATTTATTATATGTGTTCGCGGTTCTGTTGCTGCTGTAGGATTTGGAAATTTTGCAGGCGAATGTTGGCCGGAGCCTCAAAAATACAAGCCCAATCTGCCTCGTTTTGTTTCTTTCTGCAAAAAAATGGTTACCTTTGCGTGTTTAATAGTATGTATGAACAACAGTAACCTGTCTTGAAAATGAACAGAAAACTTTTTCTCGCAGCCCTCGCATCTGCCCTGACGATGTCGGTCGGCTGTGACAAGACGGCTGAGATTCGTGGTGACGAAGAGTCTCACGCCGGAGTTCCGATTGAGGTCGATGTCCGTGTCGGTGATGTTACCAAAGGATGCTATACGACCGAGAACCTCAAGGAACAATCCTTTGACCTGTCGATTATCCAGGCATCAATCAACCGCTACAATTACAACAGCGTCGCCTTCAGCTATGACTCCGCTTCCGGGAAGTGGGTGCCGGCGCAGCAGCTGCTGTTTGACAAACAGGAACCGTCGATTTCCTTCTTTGCCGTGGCTCCGTCGCAGACTATTGACTTCGACATTTTGACGAATCTTCAGTATCGTTATGTGGGAAACGGCTTCACTTTGTTCAGTTCCGAGGTGGCTGCCGTCCAGACGCGGGATGACAGGTCGTCGGATCTGATTACCGCCTATGCGCTTGACTGCCGTCATGAAAATGTAGTCGATCTCCCCTATAAGCCGGTCGATAACAAGATTACCCTATGTTTCCAGCACGCGCTGAGCCGCTTCATTGTCAAGCTCACGCTCGGAACGGAGTTCAACCATGACGGCGTTCCTTCGGAGAATCCGGTAACGGATTTTACAGTCGGTGGCAGCGTGCGTCAGTATGCCTACGGCTGGGACGGCACTTCCTTCTGGGACGGTTCTTCACTGTACCGTGACGGCAAGACATCGTGGAGCAAGGGGGACTTTATCCTGCTTGCGGCGGTTCTGGACGATGCAAATGCCGTCGCTTCCGACATAACCCCTTATCAGACATCATGGACTTATGACGCCGCTGACAAAAATAAGGGCTGTGTCGCTGTCTATGAGTGCGTCTTTGTTCCGCAGACCGTGCAGTTCACAATAAAGTTCAAACTCGGCGGCAATTCCTACCAATACACCATGCCCGCCGCAAGGGCACTCACGGCACCGGGGCAGAACTACAGGCTCAACCTCACGGTTGGGAATGACGAGGTGGTGACGGATTCTGAGGACATTGTCGCAACCCCGTGGACGGACGGCGGAGTGACTGATTTGGAAACTGACTGATACCGACCCGCTTCGGCGGCTCTAATCTGAGGCGGTTGAAATTATGACCGTATGAATTTGAAACTAACTGAATCTGAGACAAAAATGAAGAATACGAAATATAAATCAATGATATTCCTGCTGCCCGCCGTCATTCTGCTGTCGGCTGTTTCGTGCGGCAAGCATTCCGCTGACGGCGAGGATAATTTCCCATCGGACAGGGTGGTGCGTTTCAATGCATCCGTAGGCGCTTCCGGAACCTCCTCTGACGGCGTAAGCGAGTATGACGGCAAGACCTTGGGGCTGTTTCTTGACTACGGCGCGGGGGACAAATACACCCAAAGCAACGTACAGTGGAAAAATGAGGCCGGCGTGTGGTCCGTCGCCGACGGCTCTCAGATGTTGTGGAAGGATCCGAGAACTCCGATGGACATATATGCCTACGCCCCCTATCAGGACGGACAGACTGATGCCTCCTCAGTCATTTTCCAGATTCCTTCCGACCAGAAGGCAGGAATCGGCGATGCGGATGCCGTGATGTGCGGCATAAAGGGATTTGACCCTGCTGCAGACCTCAGCGGCGGGAAACTCAACCTTGCCTTTCGTCATGCGCTCGTAAGGCTTAGGGTCGTGCTGACGTTCGGAAACCAGTTTGACGGAGAGGGGGTTACGGTGGAGTCGGTGACCATGTTTGAAGGCAGTTGTAAGAATGTGAGCATGAACCTGAATGCCGGAGCCGTCACATATTCGGGTACCGCTATGACGGATGTGGAGATGCACGACTGCTCCACCGAGAATGAGACTGTCTTTGAAGCTGTCTGCTGGCCGATGGCGGTCAGAGGCCAAGAATTTCTGAAAATCAGGCTTTCCAACGGAAGAACCTACACTTATGTGGCTCAGAGGAGCATTAACCGCGACTATCTTTCCGGCGGGCGTGTTTATACGATGAGGGTCCGTGTCGGCAAGGACGAGGTTGAGCTGGATGGGGAGCCTACGGTCACCGACTGGGTTGAGGACGAGTCCGGAGCGATGGACGGTCAGGACGGTGAGGCGGTGATTGTAACGGCCTCAATCGGTCCGCGGACCAAGACCATTCCTGACGGTACTGCCGCGGAGCAGGCGAAGTTCACCGGCCCTGAAGGCAGTAATTATCCGGGCGATGAGATAGCCGTTTCGGAGCTGTCCCTTTTGGACGGAAAGGTGAAAAAGACCGTGACATACAGGTTTGACTGGGAATACTGGAATCCGGTGCCGGCTTCGGACTATCTCGTCTGGAAGTCTCTCGTGACCTACCGGGCCTGCTATCCGGCATCAGCAAAGGACGGTTTCGTCCTTCCGACCGACCAGCGCCGGTCGGGTGGTTCGACGGCCACCGCACATGATTTCAAAAAAGCGGACTACATGACCGGGGAATATCTCTGCGACTCAAAGGACAGGATTCCTGACGACCGCCGGCTCAGGCTTGCAATGCAGCGAAGGACGGCGCTTGTCTCAGTGGATGTTGATAAACAAAGGGTTAACAGCGAGTTCGTCGGAAAGAATATTTATATAATCAGAGTCGAGCAGATTCAGTCCGGAAAGAGCACAATTGGCACTGACGGCATCGTGGGCGGAGACCCCGTGAATGTCATGCCTGGCCCGTATGACACCGCCTACAAGGATGGTCGCGGCGTATTTAGCGCCATTGTGGTGCCGTGCGACGGTGACGCGTCCGCCGAATTTCTGAAGATTTCGGTCGGCGTGGTCGATTCTTCCCTTCCAGCCGGATCCGAGGTCAAGACGCTTACCGTCACCGGCCGTCCCGCATTCGAGGCCGGCAAACACTACACCTACAGGCTCACCCTCGGCAAGGACAGGCTCGACCTCTCCGGCGTCACGGTCAGCGACTGGACCCAAGGCGACGAAATCCCCGGCGGCGACATGACGGAACAATAGGAATCCGTCGTTTTTCAATAATATGTCGCGCATTATACAAAGCGTGTTATACATTTTGTATAATACAAAAAAGATAGTACCTTTGCGGCATGAAAGGAAAAATTACATCGAATCCGTTTGTCCTGCAGCCTTATGTGTCCAAGGAACTGTTCTGCGACAGGGAGCGGGAACTGCGGGACATAATCTCATATCTGGAAAACGGCGCAAACGTGTCGCTTATTTCCATGCGCAGGCTCGGAAAAACCGGGCTCATATTACGGACATTCGACGAACTGAACGGGAAGGAGCATGGATATGTCACCATATACTCCGATATATATGCGACGTCTTCTATCGATGATTTCATTTCCGCACTTGCATCGGCGGTCGTGGCACAGGGTAAAGAACCGGGGCTGAGGAAGCTTTTCTCCATGCTTGGGGGAATCCGCCCGTTGCTGAGCTACGATCCCGTAAGCGGACAGCCTCAGGTGTCGATAACCTATCAGACTGAAAGCGAAAAATTTAATACGCTCGACTCTATATTCGACTATCTGGATAATCTCGGGAGCAAGGTCGTCGTCGCCATTGACGAATTTCAGCAGATTCGCAGTTATGAAGGCGTGTATATGGAAGCCGTGCTGCGTTCAAAGATTCAGAACCTCCGGAATGTCCGCTTCATCTTCAGCGGGAGTGACAAGCGCCTGATGACAGATATGTTCAGCGGAGAGAGGTCTCCTTTCTATCAGAGCGTCATCAATGTCCCTCTCTCCAAAATAGACAGTTCTGTTTATTCCGAGTTCATAATGCGGATGTTCGGGAAAGGCGGGAAAAAGATTTCGGAAGACATCGTTTCTTTCATCATTGAATGGAGCCGCTGTCACACATTTTACACCCAGACATTGTGCAATTTCATCTATATGGACTCCGGCGATGTCGTGACAATGCAGGATGCCTATGCCGCGATAAACCGCATTTTTAAGTCAGAGACCGACAAGTTCTACACAATCAGGGCTATGCTGACGAAAGGGCAGTGGAGGTATCTTGAATGTGTTGCGAAGGAAGGCGTGTTGAAACAGCCTACGTCAGGAGTATTTCTCAACAAGTACAATATCGGTACCCCTGCCGCTTCAAAGAGGTTCTTGACATCCCTTATTGAAAAGGATCT
>CAVBPI010000046.1:6347-11859 GCA_963596955.1 bacterium
ATCTAATCTATGAGGAAAAGACAATGGATGGTTCCGAATACAGTGTCTATAATGTGTTCCTCTCCCGCTGGCTTGAGAGGCTGTAAATTGATTTGTTTTAGTTACATTTGCAGACAAATGAATTGGGGAATTATTGAAAATATAGAAAAAGACAATGAATAATCTCAAACCGATAGTTGATGATGAGAGGCCTAAGGTCTATATCGAGACCTACGGGTGTCAGATGAATGTGAATGACAGCGAGGTGATACTCTCGATTCTGCAGGAGAACGGATATGCTCTGACGGAGGATATGGACAGGGCGGACGTGATTCTGGCGAACACCTGTTCAATCAGGGACAACGCGGAGCAGAGGATATGGGGGCGCATCGAGCAGTTCAGGCTGCAGAAGAAGAGGAACCCACAGGTTGTCATCGGGATTGTCGGATGTATGGCCGAGAGGCTGAAGGACAAGCTGTTGGAGAAGGTCGATCTGGTCGCAGGGCCGGATGCCTACAGGAGCCTGCCGGCACTGCTTCGCGACATCCGTCCGGACTCGCCGCAGATTAACGTGCTTCTCTCGCGCGAGGAGACATACGCGGACATATCCCCGGTTCGCCTTGACAGGAACGGCGTGTCGGCCTACATCTCCATAATGAGAGGATGCAACAACGTATGTTCCTACTGCGTAGTGCCTTACACCCGAGGAGCCGAACGCAGCCGCGACCCGCATTCTATCGTGCGCGAGGCACGCGAGCTGTTCGAGAACGGCTACAGGGAGGTGAACCTGCTCGGGCAGAACGTGGATTCATATTTGTGGAAAGAATGCCGTGAGAACGCAGTCGAGGGGGCTTCGGGCGATGATGCAGGAAAAGGCGAGGTCGTGAACTTCGCGAGGCTTCTTGAAATGGTCGCGGCCATAAGCCCGGAACTCAGGGTTCGTTTCTCGACGTCGCATCCTAAGGACATCAGCGACGAGGTCATCCGCACTATTGCCTCCCGCGAGAACATCTGCCGCCATATCCATCTTCCGGTTCAGAGCGGTTCGAACCGTCTTCTGGAAAAGATGAGGAGAAAATATGACAGGGAATGGTACCTGGAGCGGGTTACGAAAATCCGCGAGGTCATGCCGGACTGCGGGCTCTCCACCGACGTGATTGCCGGCTTCTGCAGCGAGACCGAGCAGGACCATCAGGACACGCTTTCGCTGTTCGAGCAGGTATGCTTCGACTCCGCGTTCATGTTCCAGTACTCCGAGCGCCCGGGCACGCTCGCCTCAAGGCACTATCCGGACGACGTCCCGCCTGAGGTTAAGACCGCAAGGCTGAACGAAATCATCGCGCTTCAGACGAAGATGAGCCTCAAGAGCAATCAGAAGGACCTCGGCAAGACATTCAGGGTGCTCATCGAGGGCCTGTCCAAGCGCAATCCGGACGACCTCTGCGGACGCGCGGGCAACAACAAGATGTGCGTATTTCCCTCAATGGCGGCCGAGCGCGCGACTCAGGGCCTCGCACCTCTCAAGGCCGGTGACTATGTGAATGTCAAGGTGGTCGATTGCACCTCGGCCACGCTTATCTGCAAGATAGTATGAGGCGGTCTCAGCACTCTTGTCTCCGTCTGAGAAGAGAAAAGAACCGTGATGCAACAAAATGTAAGTAAAAGGCATCTGATTGTAGATTTTTTTAATTAAGACCATAATGAAAAGACATCTTATCCTCGCAATCGCGGTCATCGCGGTTTCAGCCGGCTTCATGTCTGCCGAGGCGGCTGCACAGACCATAACTGCAACCGGTGACGTTGCCGCCGAATTATCCGTTACAGTCTCAAGGGCCGGCAAGGTTCTTCGTGTCGATGGCGAACGCCTTTCGTCAGAGGAGACTTTCAATTATGTTTCCGAGCACTGCGGCCTGCCGTATGCCCAGAGATGGAGCAACAGCGCAAAGATTTACAGCGTCGGCAAGGGTCTTCTCATCAGCTCGGCCGTCACCATTCCGGTGGGTGTGGTCGGATGTGTATTCGGAACGGCTCTGATAGTCGGAGGCGGTCTTGCAGGAGGCCTCGGCGCGGCGCTCAGTGCAGGTTTCGGCGGAGACCCGAGCTTGACTCCCGAAAACCAGAGAATAATAAACAATGGTGCGATTCTCTTCGTCTGCGGAGCGACATTGGCCTCGGTAGGATTCTCCACCCTCATCGCCGGAGCGGTCTGCGTCCCTGTGGGCAAGTCCCGCATGAACGACATCGCCGGCCGCTGCAACGCCGCTTCCCAAGGTCCGCAGATGACCATGAACTTCGGCTCCTGCCCTCACGGCATCGGCATGACCCTGAATTTCTGACGGATCCGTCGATTTCTGATTTTTACTGAGATATGCATATTCTCATAAAGTAATTATCATTTTATGATTATCATAAGATGATAATTACTATATTTGCAGAAAAATGAGAATATGAATCCATTTGTAACGACGGGATATGCCGGACCGGAGTATTTCTGTGACAGGGTTGAGGAGACACGGGCGTTGACGGAACTGCTGTGCAACGGCAATAATGTGGCTCTGATGTCTCCGCGGAGGTATGGTAAGACGGATTTGATACGTCATTGCTTCGCGCAGAAGGAAATCGCCGGGCAATATTATACATTTATAATAGACATCTATTCAACGAAGTCGCTCTCCGAGATGACGGAGCGGATGGGGAAGGCCATACTTGATGCTCTGAAGCCTAAAGGCAGAATGGTGTGGGAGCGTTTCGTGAATGTTCTCGGCTCGTTGAAGGGCGGGATAAGCTATGATGCGGCGGGGGTACCGGCCTGGACGCTTCAGGTCGGGGATATACGGAATCCGGCAACAACTCTTGATGAGATATTCTCATATCTCCGGAATGCTGAAAAGCCATGTCTTGTCGCGATTGACGAGTTCCAGCAGATTGACAAATATGACGACAGGAATGTCGAGGCCACTCTTAGGACATATATACAATATTGTCCGAATGCGCATTTTGTTTTTTCCGGTTCTCAAAGGGACATGATGGGGGCAATATTTACCTCGTCGGCACGGCCTTTCTATCAGAGCGCCACGATAATGAATCTTCCTCCGATAAAGGAAACTAAATATGAGGAGTTTTGCCGGGGACATTTTGCTGCGGCCGGGAAGATTTTGGACGATGATGTCGTGCCTGAACTGTATTCGCGGTTTGACGGGACTACTTTCTATCTTCAGAAAGTGATGAATATACTTTTCATGCGGACAGGCGTGGGGGAAACCTGCACGAAGGGGATGATTGACGATGCCGTTAACTATATAATAGACTTCAGTTCCGAGACATATGGGGACCTGTTGTATCAGCTGCCCGAGAAGCAGAAGTTGACGCTCCTTGCCATTGCTCAGGAAGGCAAGGCTTCCGGCATCACTTCGGGTGATTTTGTCTCCAAGTATTCCCTCGCGTCGCCGAGTTCCGTCAGTTCCGCTGCAAACGGGCTCCTTGACAAGGGGCTTGTGACCTGTAGCCGTGGCGTCTGGCGCGTGTATGACTTGTTTTTTGAACTCTGGATTCGTGAAAGGTATTTATAAAATTTGATTATCTTTGCGGTTATGAAAGGATTCGGACGACATATTTGGGCGGCTGTGCTGGTCTGTGCTGTGATGGCGCTGAGCGGCTGTTCTGCGGTGAAGAAGGCGGCTGTCGATAGGCTTAAGGAGATTGAGGTGACTTCGTTTGCGGTCGAGAAGATAAGCCCTAGGGGGCTCAAGGCGCTGGATGCGTCGTTCTATGTCGGAGTTCATAATCCCACGATAAAGCTGGAACTTACGGATGTGACCGCGAGGCTGTTCTACAGGGATTCGGAACTCGGAAGCTTCGTTCTCGACCCGTTCACGATTGAGGGGCACGAGGACAAGATATATCTTCTGACGGGTCATGCGGCTCTGTCCTCGGCTTCGGCCCTGCTGCAGGTCGTGGGGGCGCTGGGCGGTTCGGCGGACGACTTCACGGTGCTGATTTCGGCGACCGGAAAGGGACTTGGAATCAGACGGGACGTGAGCAGGACAATGTCGCTGAGGGAACTCTTGAACATGGTGAAATGATGAAAAGGATAGAATGATGAAAAAGATAGTCTGCGTCATGATTTTTGCGGCGCTCTGCACTTTTGTGGCCGGGGCTCAGGACAATGTCGTCGTGCCTTACGGGTATGAACTCGTGGATTCTCTGGTCTATAGGCCCGTGGCCGCTGCGGACACGACGCTTGCGGGGAAATCCGTGTGGAGCGTGATGCCTTCGACCTCAAGGGGCGACGCGGCGGACGTCAGGGTTTCGCAGTCAGGACGGATAAAGTCGGCCCTGGACGCCCAGGTGGCGGCGAATCATTCCAGGGCGATTTCGGGTTTCCGCGTCCGCATATTCTTTGACAACGGACAAAATTCCCGGAACGAGTCGGAGACTGTCCTTCGGCGTTTCGAGTCGATGTATCACGGGATTCCGGCATACCGGACCTACGCGAACCCGTATTTCAAGGTGACGGTGGGCGATTTCCGTAATCGTTCAGAGGCTATGGCGCTGCTTGTGAGGCTCCGCAACGAGTTCCCGAGGGCGCTTCTGGTGAAGGAGAAAATCAACTGGCCGGCAGCCGATGCGAACTGCACCTATGTGGTTGACACGGTGAGAGTTCTCAGACCTGTGGGGTCGCAGGCCATATCCTCACAAATTGATTGAGTTATGTTAAGGCAGGCATTAGAGCAGAAACAGATACAGAAGCTTTCGCCGCAGCAGATCATGACGGCGAAGCTGATAGAGCTTCCGATTCAGAGCCTGGAGCAGCGTGTGCGTCAGGAGATGGAGGAGAACCCCCTTCTTGAGGAGGATGACAGCAAGGAGGACAAGGAAAACACGCGCGAGGTCTCGCTCACGGACTACAAGGAGGACGACCCGATTCCGGCCTATCGTCTCCGCTCCGACAATTACAGCAAATACGACGACCGTCCCAAGCGGGAGACTTTCTCTGTTCAGGAATCCTTCCCGCAGAGTCTTGCCGCTCAGCTCGATTTCCGCGACCTTTCGCAGCATCAGAGGGACATAGCGAACTACATAATATACAGCCTTGACGACGACGGCTACCTTCGCCGCGACATCGACAAGCTAGTGGATGAGATGGCGTTCCGCGCAGGGATTGAGACCGACGAGAAGGAGGTTGAGAGCCTGCTGAAGATAATCCAGTCATTCGAGCCTGCGGGCGTGGGCGCGAGGGATTTGCGCGAGTGCCTGCTGATTCAGCTCAACGCGCTCAGGAGCAGCCCTGTGGTCGAGGACGCGAAGAAGATAATAAGGGATTATTTCTCCGAGTTCACGAAAAAGGACTTCAACCGCATAATGTCCCAGACGGGGATGACCCCCGACAGGCTCAAGGCCGCGATGGGACGCATACTCAAGCTGAACCCGACTCCGGGAGGCCAGGTTTCGGATGCCTACAGCGACCGCACGCAGCAGGTGGTCCCGGACTTCATCCTGGATGTCGTTGACGGCGAGTTCGTGCTCACGATGC
>CAVBPI010000047.1:0-817 GCA_963596955.1 bacterium
GGTGAGGGGGGGGGATACATCAAAAGAGAAACTTATCGGAACAGGTCGTCGAGGGTTACGGAGTTCTGGACAAGAGAGACGTGGGAATTCTTCACTATGCCGAAGGTGGTCACCATCACCAGATGCACCGGCTTGGTCGTGCCGGTTGAGGAGCGGAACACGGCAATCTTGTCGGAAAGTTCGGACTCATAATCCTTTGTTATTGAATATGGGTCGGACGCAAACTTAGCCTCGCAGAGGTCAATCACTCCGTCACGGCGGTCTATCAGAAGGTCAATCTGCGCCTTTTTTCCGGAACTGTCTGTGCCGCGCCAGGAGCATTGACGGGTGGCGACGCCGGATATCCCGAGGGCAGTTTTCACCTGTGCTATATGGCTCATGCACAAGAGTTCGAATGTAAGTCCAGACCACGCGCGGTGAAGAGGCGAATCAACCCTGTTTGTCCAGAAATTTTCGTCATCCCCATAGTTTTCCTTCACGAAATCAAGGTAAAATATGGTGTAGAAATCACTGAGGCGATAGATGCTGTCCTTTTTTGATTTTGTCCAGTCCTTATACGCGGTCACGAAACCGCAGTCCTCAAGTTCCTGAAGGACCCGAGTGAGAGCGCCGTTCGCCGGAAGCTCCGCTGCGGAAGCAATCTCATTTCGCGTGAGCCCTGAACGTTTGGAATGCAGCGCGCGCACAATCTTCATATGCGGCTCCGGGTTCTCGAACAGGGATGCATAGAGATGAGTGAACTCATCCCATAGGCGACTTCTTTTTCTGAAGAAGATGTTGTCGATATTCTTACTGAGGCTCATGCCTTTTTCCATCT
>CAVBPI010000047.1:827-11838 GCA_963596955.1 bacterium
GTCCAGATAATATGGAATCCCGCCCATTATCATGTAGCACTCGGCGATGTCCTTTCGCGGCAGCTGAATCTGCTTGTGCGCCAAGAATTCTTCAGTCTCTCTCAAAGTGAACGGTTCGAGGTAAATCCGGTCCGTGTCTCGGTTGAACAGACCGCCTTTATTGCTGAAAACCTTCCTCGTTATCCACGATGTCGCCGAGCCGCAGAGGACAAGCATGAGGTTGTCCTCTCCTGAGCCCCATCCGTTCCAGAAATTCTCCAAAGCACTAACAAAGTCGGACTTGCGGGTTTCCATCCACGGAGCCTCGTCAAGGAAGACGACCCTTTTCCCGGGACGGCTGATTCCCTGAAGATATTTCTTCAGCGCCCTGAATGCGGAAAACCAGTCCTTTGGAGTCTCGACATCTTCTCCGGAACAGTCCGAAAGGGCATTGGCAAAATTTTCAAGCTGCCTGCGCACGTTTTTTTTATAGAGTCCCGTGAGATAGAAGTCAAAGCTGTTGTCGAAAGCACGACGGACAAGAGATGTCTTCCCCACACGCCTCCTGCCATAAACAACGACAAACTCAGGTGAAGGTGATTCATATCTTTCACGAAGCTGCCTAATTTCCTTTTCCCGTCCGATAAACTGTTCCATAATTGCCTGTCTTTATTCGGATGCAAAGATAAGGATTTAGACGGACTTTGATGCAATTTTTGCGGATAAGTCGTCTAAAAGTAGTGTTTTTACTGAGATTTAGACGACTTATCGCGATTTTTTGTTAAAAAGTCGTCTAAATGTTTACGCTAAAACGGGAGGTCATCATCCGGGTCGTCGGTTGGCGGCGGGACGACGGTCGGCTGCGGTGCCGGCTGCGGGTGGGCCGGCTGCTGAGGATGCTGTCCCGGCTGCTGAGGCTGTCCTGGCGGGAGAGGGGTTGAGGCCGGATTGTCGGACTTGCGGCCGAGGAGCAGGACCGATTCCGCAAGAATTTCGACCGTGCTGCGGGCGTTGTTGTCCCGGTCGGTCCAGCTGCGGGTGCGGATGCGGCCCTCGACATAGAGCGGGGTGCCCTTGCGGACATATCTTTCGATTACTTCCGCATACCCGCCCCATGCTGAGATCCGATGGAATTCCGTCATTTCCTTCCATTCTCCTGTCTTGCGGTCACGGTAGCGTTCGTTCGTTGCGAGACCAACTCTCGCGACTTTCACGCTGTTCTGCGCACTGTCACCCTCAAGATAGCGGATTTCCGGATCGGCGGTGACATTTCCTATTAGCATTACTTTATTCAATGAAGCCATATTAAATGAATGTTTTTATGATTGCAAAATTACTTCTTGTTTGGGCAAAAGCACTGCACAAGGTCAAAATTTATTTTCTGCCAGGGTTGCCTGACGCCTCGGAAAGAGCCTGCGGGTCAGGGTTTATGCCGGTCATGAGACCGTAGCCGGCGAGTGCCTGACGGAGAAGCCATTGTTCCCCGGGGACATATCTTGTCTGAGGAGGGAATTTGGCAAGAACTTCCGGGGTGAATGACGGGTCGCGGTAGTTTGCCTCTATTATCAGCCTGAGACTGATGTCGTCGGAAGAAAGTACGCATCCGCACGGGCCGGAAGGCATACGCGAAGAGGCCTCCGTCGTGAACGGGAAAGAGTCAAGGGGCAACGGAAGGGTGTATATCAGAGCGTCATGGCGGAGCACATCCGATGCGAAGCGGTCAAGAGGCAGCGCGGATGCCGTCCCCATGCGGAACTGCTTCTGACGCAGCCCTCCCAAAGCCTGCACTGCCGTCTGAGAAGCCGAGGAAAGATGCTGGACAAAGTTCAGGGCGCGGGACATATTCCTGTTCATCACGGTCACGTCAAGGCCGAGCATATAGGCGGCCACGGCGGCGGCCTTCCCCGCCCCTCCGCAGCCCACGACAAGGACATTCCTTATCGTCCGGCAGCCCCGGGCCGATTCCCCGGCAGGGCTTTCGCCTTTTCCATTGCCGAACTCCTCAAGCATTGCCCGGACGGCCGCGCAGTCGGAATTGAAGCAGCTCAGCCCTCTCGGTGTCCTGACAAGGATGTTGGCCGCGCCGACAAGCTCGGACTCCGGGCTGCGGAACTTCGCCTTGTCAAACGCGAGTTCCTTGAAAGGCGCGGTCACGTTCACGGCGTCATAAGACTTCATGAATATGCGGAATGCCTGCTCAAAGTCCTCAAACTCAAGCAGGTCGTAGCGGAAACGCCCTCCGTAGGCCGCCCTGAAGAGGCGCGGGCTGAGAGAATGTGCTATCGGGAAGCCTATGAGACCATATTTTGACATTTGTCAGATGAGGTTACGGCGCTGGCGCACGGCCTCATAGAGAAGCACGGAGGCGCTGACAGAGACATTAAGGGAATCCAGACGGCCGAGCATCGGAATCTTTATGTGCGCGTCGGCAGCGTCGCGCCAAACCTGCGTGAGCCCCGTGGATTCGGTCCCCATCACGATGGCCGTGCCTGCGGTCATGTCGGTGGCATAGTACCACTTCGAGTCCTGGAGCTGCGCCGTCAGTATGCGGATGCGGCGTTCCTTGAAAAAGGCAATGGCCTCTTCCGACGTGCAGACGGCGACCGGGACGGAGAATATCGCCCCGATGCTCGACCGGATGAGGTTAGGGTTCCAGATGTCGGTCAGGGGGTCGCAGACAATCACGGCGTCCGCGCCGGCTGCATCAGCACTGCGCAGCACCGCGCCGAGATTCCCGGGCTTCTCGACGGATTCGAGCACCATGACAAGCGGGGCTTCCCCAAGCCTCAGGTCGGACAGACGACGCGGCACGGCACGAACCTCGGCGACGATTCCCTCCGTGGAGCCCCTGTAAGCCACTTTCTCATACAGGAAAGCAGGAACCTGCACCACAGTAAGGCGAGGGTTCAGCGCCTCGGCCTTGGCGACCAGAGCCTCCAGCCCGTCCTTTCCCTCAATGTTTTCGACAAGGCGACCCGACCCGGCTCCGTCCTTCAGCACTCCGGCTCCGCCGTCCCGCCCCGCCGGCAAGCGAGACAGTCCGGTTTCAGACACGCGCAGCCGCTCACGGGCGACAACCTCTCCGCAGACGAACAGCGTCTCGGGCACAAACCCGGCATCAAGACAATGACCCAACTCCCTCTGTCCCTCAACCACAAAAAGACCCGCCGCGCTCCTGGCCTTAGATTTCTCCACGAGCGCCTGCAAATCCTTTATCTTCCGGTTCTGCGCCGAAGTTATTGTCTCTGTCCTCATAAATAAGATTCTTACAAGACGGCATCAGCCGTCGCGACGGAGGAATGGAATGAAATGGAATTCCGGGAGTCGCCGGTCGCAGCAAAGCGGAGACCGCATGCCCCTGGCAGGGGCTGTCAGCTCCGCTGACTGGGGTTCAGGAGGCTCAGGCCGCCTAAGCGGCCATGAGACCTAAGGAGGTGAAATCCCTATTTCACTTCCTTAGGTCTCATCTGAGGGAAGAACAGCACATCCTGAATGGTCGGCTGGTTGGTCATGAACATCGTCAGACGGTCGATTCCCATTCCGAGGCCGGATGTCGGAGGCATACCGTATTCGAGGGCGCGGACAAAGTCCATGTCGATGTACATCGCCTCATCGTCGCCCTTCTCGTCCTTCAGACGCGCCTGCTCCTTGAAGCGGTCGAGCTGGTCAATCGGGTCGTTCAGCTCGCTGTAGGCGTTGGCAAGTTCCTTTCCGCAGACGAAAAGCTCGAAACGCTCGGTCAGCTCAGGATTGTTGCGGTGGCGCTTCGTAAGCGGGGACATCTCGACAGGATAGTCAGTGACGAACGTCGGCTGCACAAGGTGCTCCTCGCAGTATTCGCCGAAGATGGCATCAATCAGCTTGCCCTTGCCCATGGTCTTGTCAACCTCGACATGGAGCTTCTTGCAGGTCTCCACCAGCTGCTCCTCGTCCATTCCGCTGACATCCACTCCGGCATACTCCTTAATCGCGTCGAGAATCGGCAGACGGCGGTAAGGCGGCTTGAAATCTACGGTCTTGTCGCCGATTGTGAGCTCGGTCTTGCCGTGGAGCCTGAGCGCAATCTTTTCGAGCAGCTTCTCGATAAAGTCCATCATCCAGATGTAGTCCTTGTATGCCACATAGATTTCCATGCAGGTGAACTCCGGATTGTGGGTTTTGTCCATTCCCTCGTTGCGGAAGTCCTTGGCGAACTCATACACGCCCGTGTATCCGCCTACAATCAGCCTCTTGAGGTACAGCTCGTTGGCAATCCTCAGATAGAGAGGGATGTCGAGCGCGTTGTGGTGGGTGATGAACGGACGTGCCGTCGCGCCGCCGGGAATACCCTGAAGGATAGGCGTCTCCACCTCAAGGCAGCCGGCCTCATTGAAATACTCGCGCATCGTGGCGATAATCTGGCTCCTCTTTATGAAAGTCTCGCGCACCTGCGGGTTCACGATGAGATCGACATATCTCTGCCTGTACTTGAGCTCCGGATCCGAAAAGGCGTCGAACACCTCGCCGTCCTTCTCCTTCACGATAGGGAGCACCCTCAGCGACTTGCTCAGGAGCGTGAGTTCCTTCGCGTGAACCGAAAGCTGCCCTGTCTGCGTAACGAAGGCATATCCCTTGATTCCGATGATGTCGCCGATGTCGAGCAGTTTCTTGAACACGACGTTGTACATCGTCTTGTCCTCGCCGGGGCAGATTTCGTCGCGCTTCACATACACCTGAATCCTTCCTGCCTCGTCCTGAAGCTCAATGAACGACGCCGCTCCCATAATCCTGCGAGTCATGATTCTTCCCGCGATGCAGACGTCGCTGAAATTGCCCTTTTCGGCGTCATATCCCTCCTTTATGTCCCTTGTCGTCGCATTGACCGGGTAGAGCGGAGCCGGATAGGGTTCGATTCCGAGTTCGCGAAGCTTCCCGAGCGCATCGCGCCTCTGCTGTTCCTGTTCGTTGAATTCCTGTGTAATCATATCCTCATTATTTATATATTTCTGTTATATATTTCGAGTTTCACATATTTCCGAATATGACGACGTCACCTCCGAAACATCGCCGCATCGTACAAAAATACGACAATTATTCTTAAAATTGAAACCTTTTGAGTATCTTTGTAAATTAGGTATGGAAAAGAAATGGGTAATACGCGAAGGAGCCGACGATTCGACGGTGCGGGTGCTGTCTTCGGAACTTGGGATAGACCCCGTTCTGGCCGAGCTGCTGGTTCAGAGGGGCGTGCACACGTTCGATGAGGCGCGCGCCTTTTTCCGTCCGTCGCTCGAAAGGCTGCACGACCCGTTCCTCATGAAGGACATGGACAAGGCGGTCGAGAGGGTCGAGAGGGCTCTGAAAGGCGGGGAAAAAATCCTCGTCTATGGAGACTACGACGTCGATGGGACCACTGCCGTGTCCCTGGTTTATCTGTTTCTCGCGAGGCTTACGTCGTCCGTAGGCTCCTATATCCCCGACAGGTATGACGAGGGATATGGGGTCTCGACGAAAGGAATCGACTGGGCGGAGGAAAACGGATATACGCTCATAATCACGCTCGACTGCGGAATCAAGGCGATAGAAAGAGTGCGGTATGCCGCGGAAAAGGGGATTGACATGATTATATGCGACCACCACCTTCCCGAGGACGAGCTGCCTGCGGCGGTGGCCGTGCTCGACCCAAAGCGCGAGGACTGCCACTACCCTTTCGACGACCTTTCCGGCTGCGGTGTGGGATTCAAGCTGGTGCAGGCCTACGCGCAGTCGCACGACATCCCGTTCGAGACCCTGCTGCCGCTGCTCGACCTGCTCGCCGTGAGCATCGCGTCCGACCTCGTGTCCGTGACAGGCGAGAACAGGATTCTGACACATTTCGGACTCAAGAGGCTGAATGAGGAGCCGTGCAAGGGTCTCAAGGCGATGATTTCGCTTTCCGGGCTGGAGCCGGGACATCTCACGATTGACGACATAGTGTTCAAGATAGGGCCGAGAATCAACGCCGCGGGACGAATGGAGTCCGGAGGGGTGGCGGTGAAACTGCTCACGGCGACCGACGAGCGGACGGCCTTCGAGGCGGCCGAGGAAATCAACCGCTACAACACCCAGCGCAAGGACATCGACCGCCAGAACACCCAGGAGGCCCTCGACATGGTGAGGGAAGGAAAGTGCCTGTCCTTCGGCAACGCGACGATTGTCTATAACCCGTCATGGCACAAGGGAGTGGTCGGAATCGTGGCGTCAAGGCTCGTGGAGGCGTTCTTCAAGCCGACCATAGTGCTGACCAAGGCGAACGGCTTCGTGAGCGGCTCGGCGAGGAGCGTCCCGAGATTCGACCTCTACGAGGCCATAGAGAGCTGCTCCGACCTTTTGGAGAACTTCGGAGGTCATCTCTACGCCGCTGGCATGACGCTGCGGGAGGAGAATCTGCCGGCGTTCTGCGAGCGCATCGAAAAATTCATAGCGGGAAAGATTATTCCGCAGATGCAGGTTCCGGTAGTGAACATCGACGCGAAAATAAGTTTTGCGCAGATTACGCCCAAGTTCCTGCGCATACTCAAGCAGTTCCAGCCGTTCGGGCCGGAGAACGCCACGCCGGTGTTCCTCACGGAGAACATCTACGACAACGGCAACGGGCGCAAGGTCGGGGCCGAGGGCGGGCATCTGAAGCTCGAACTGATAGAGGAGAACAATCCCGGCCGCCACATCTCCGCCATCGGCTTCAATATGTCAGGCTCGTTCGACTACATCAAGGCCGGCAACCCGTTCGACGTCTGCTACTCCATAGTGGAGAACTACTACCGAGGAAATTCCAATATGCAGCTGCGCATACGCGACATCCACGAGCGCGAAACCGAGATTTGAAAAATTTGTGTAATTTTTCTCCGTCAGCATCAAGGTATGCAACGGACACAAGAAGTCTGTCAAGGTTCGTTCCTACACACGAGTGAGGAATGGCAAGACAGAAAAAGTGAACGGCTACATTCGGAAGAGTTGGGGCTCTGAAGAATGACAGCGTTCACTGCCTGAAAAGGCAACTTCCCGTCACCCGGTTGGAGCCGTCTCGTCGAGGCGACTCTTTTTTATTCACAAAGTATCGGTTGAAAGAACTCCGGACGATGATAGTCGGGGGCCGGGGTGGAAATCGGTGCCCAGGTCACGAAGTGAGGAGTAGAGAGGGCATCTCCGCATTTGTAGAAATTGCCCATGAGACGTGCGCCGCGCCATGTGCTGATTTCGCCTCCGAAAAGCGCGCGGCACGGAATCGCGATGCGAAGGGCCCATCTGTTGTCACCCTTTATCTCCTCGAAGGGTCTGCGGGCATAAGTCGAAGCGTCATATACGCTCAAGAGGACATCTTCAGATGCGTGCACAGGGTCAAACCTTCCGGTGCGGCGCGACATACAGAGCGTTCCGACGGCGTTCCACTCGAAATTGTAGTAGTGCCCGTCACCGCTTTCCGGCTGCAGGAAGAACTCTACGCAGCTGTCCTTATAAACATCATTCCCGTCCGTCATTTCCAACGCAGCCGTGCACTTTTCCCGGACATGATATTCAAGAAAAAGAAACTCGTCGTTATGGAAAATGCGGAACGAAACCTCCGGCTTGTAGGGATATTCCTCCGCCCAGTTCAGGCATTCGAGACGATTGTCGGGAAGTTTCGCGAACAGGGACTTGTCGGAAAGGATTTCGTGTATGGGGTCTCCGACCCTCATGCGTGGAACTGTCAGCATAATATATTTTTATAATTTTAGATTCGCCGCGACAAATATAGGACAAAATCGGGATTGTGCAAAATTCAGAAACATGAAAAGAATAAACTGCTTCAGATTTTTCAATTATTTTCGAGTATAGATTTCTTTTGGAAGAGGGAGTGTACTGGAGGTACATGACCGATGAGAAAAGAAAGATAGACCGAAAAGAATGAAAAAGATGAGGCAGGTTATTCTTTGAGGGTTTCTCAAATCAGATTGCAGAGCACGACGGCGGTCATGGACTCGACTATCACCGGGGTGCGCAGCGCGAAGCAGACATCATGACGGCCTCCGGCGGAGAGTTCCACAAGGCGCTTCCGAGAAAAGTCCCATGTCGTCTGCGGCCTGCTTATGGTGGAAGTCGGCTTGAAGGCGACCCGGAAAAGCAGCTCGTTGCCGTTGGTAAGCCCTCCGTTCACGCCTCCTGCGCCGTTCTTCAGCAGTCTGCCGTCTGGTCCGAACGGGTCGTTATGCTCGGAGCCGCGCATGGATGAGGCCGCGAAGCCATCGCCGAATTCTATGCCGCGTACGCCCGGAATCGAGAACACGGCATGGGAAACCAGCGACTCGACGGAGTCGAAATACGGCTCGCCGAGACCGACCGGAAGCCCCTTGGCACGGCACTCCACAATCCCGCCGAGCGAATCCCCGTCCGCGATTGCCTCATCCAGAAGACGCGACCACTGCGACTTATCTGAAGAACCACCGAGCATTATGAGTCCCGCATGAATCTGCACATCCGGCAACGACCGGAGCAGAACCTTCTTGGCGACGACGCCGGCCGCCACGAGCGCGAGCGTCATTCTTCCGGAAAAGATGCCTCCGCCGGTAAAGGGAGGAAACTGCCGGGATGACTCCGCCCCGTACTGTCCCGCACGGGTGACATAATCCACATGACCGGGGCGCGGGACATCGAGAAACCTATCATAGTCTTCAGGGCGTATGTTGCTGTTTGTAAACTCAATACGAATCGCCGAGCCGTCAGTAAGACCGTCACGGACACCCGCAAGGACTTCCGGTTCGTCCGCCTCTACTCTTGAGGTCGTCCCCTTCGCGCCGGGCCTGCGCCGGGCGATGTCGCCGGAGAAGTCGGAAGCGGAGAGCGGAATCCCGGCCTCCACTCCGTCGATGACCACGCCGAGCCTCGGCTCGTGAGAGCCGCCATATATAGTAATTCTGAACTTGTCGCCGAAAGTATTGTGCATAGCGTCACATTCTCATATCCCCGGTTCATTTCACCACTGAGCCGTCGAACGTCGCGACGAAATCAGGCCAAGACTTTGACACACACGACTCGTCGTCAATCTCAATCGGGGCGTCGGAACCGAGGGAAGCGACTTTCAGAGCCATCACCATGCGGTGGTCGTGGCAGGAGGTGAACTTGCCGCCCCTGAGCATCCTGCCGTTGAGGACACGCCATGCGAGCGAATGTCCGGTGATGACAAGCGCGTCCGACGCCTCGTCGATTTCCACCTCGACCCCCATCTGTCCGAGCATTCCCACAATCGCCGCAGCACGGTCGCTCTCTTTATTGCGCAGACGGCTCACCCCGTAAATCCTGCTCTTGCCCTGACAGAACGCGGCAAGCACGGAAATGCACGGGAAGAGGTCAGGGCAATGGGAGGCGTCGGCCTCGAACGCGAGCAGAGGAGCCTGCTGCACATGAATCTCGCCGTCGTCACCGTCCAGTTGGGTGATGCTCGCCCCGACGGCCATGAGCACGTCCATCACAGCGATGTCGGCCTGAAGCGAACTTGTGTCAAGCCCGTCGATGCAGGCCTTTCCGAAAATTGACGCTGCGACCATGACGGGCACGGCTGCGCTCCAGTCTCCCTCGATGTCAAAGTCGGCGGCGGTATATCTCTGACCCGCGCGCACCTTAAAAATCATCTCGGTGCAGAGCGACCAGTCTCCGTCGGATTCGAGGCAGTCGCGGCCTCCGAGCATCTCGTTGGAAATCTTCACGCCGAATTTCTTGAGGACCTCGGCGGTCATGAACGTGTATGGAATGCTCTTGGGATTCTCCACGAGCAGGGTCATGTTCCTGTCAGCGAGCGGCATTGCCATCAGCAGCCCGGAAATCAGCTGGGAGCCGTTCTCTCCCGAAACCTCGGCCTTGAGCTCGGAAATGTGGCCGCTCACGGTCACCGGAAGCTTCTCATCCTCAGCCGCGGCCCTGACTCCCAGGCCGGCCATTATTTCACCCACTCCCGGCAGGCGGCGTCCGGCAAGGGTCTTCTCTCCGGTTATCTTCACGTCCTGTCCGGCGGACAGTTCGGCAGCGAGAGGAATCATCAGCCTCGCAAGCAGCCCTGACTCCCCGACACGGATTTCCCTGAGCCCCGGGAGGCAGCCTTCCGAAGCGGCTGTGCCGGTGATGACGAGGTTGGTCTCGTCGCCGGCCGTTTCCCTTTCCACCTTGGCGCCGAGATGTCCGGCAACCCTGATTGCCGCTTCCGAATCCTCACACGGCGTGTAGTTGCGCAGGCGGGACGTGCCTTCAGAAAGTGCCGCGGCAATCACCGCTCTCTGAACGAAGCTCTTGGAAGAGGGGACAATGATGTCGGCGTCAAAGAACGGAAGCCCGCCATATACGGAGTCCGACATGGCCTCCGCCACCATCTGTCCCGGTGCGGCCGCATCCTCGGCGGTCAGCGCGGCGTAGGTGAACGGAGCGCCCTTTCTGAGGCATTCCATTCTGGACTCACGCCCGGCCTCCCCCATGCAGAACGCGATGAGGCGCCCCTCGGTGGTTTCCGGCGCAGGGGCGGCATGGCGGCCTGACTGAGGAGGGGCGAGGCAGGACGGGTCATCATAAAGAGCAAGGACGCGGGCGGCATCCTCGGCGGAGTTCGCCGTAGTGACAACCTTCACGATGTCGGCTCCGTGATACACGCATTTCTCGACCACCGCCTTGAGGGCCTCAGTGGAGTCCGTCCCGTTGAAGTCGTGGAACGAACGTATCAGCAGTGTCCCGTTGTCGTCGCAGGCCGCCTTGACGCGCTTGAGGTTCTCCTTGGGAGCCTCTATCTCAAGGTCCGCGTATGACGCGCCCGCCTTTATTGCTGCGACAAGCCGCTTCTCGCAAAGAGACGCGACGGCGACGGGGCTCATTTCCGGATGCCTTTTCGCGGTCTCGGCAATCCGGCACATGGCAACCAGAGGAATGTCGGCCGTGGAAAACAACTCGTCTATCTCATCTTCACTGACGTCGCAAAGGTCAAGGCGGATTTCAGCCATCCTGCACTCGTCCATGGCGGCCAGGAGATCGTCAAAGTTCTTGTCTTTTAATACTGTAC
>CAVBPI010000048.1:0-2175 GCA_963596955.1 bacterium
AATGCATCAGATGCTGCCCGCTGAATATGCACATTCCTCCGACAAGATTTCTTGCAGCGAACATCGCTGCGGTGGTACCGGCACGCTCGGCCTTGAACACGAGATTCTGCCCGCATCTGGCGGCCGCCCTTTCAATCACGCGATGAGACTGAGGATGCATGGTGTGCGCGACATTGTCGTATTGGGTATCATCCACAATGACTTCAACTCCCACATAAGGAAAATCCTTCTTGACCTTGTCAAGGGAACTTCCGATGAACTCGTCGTACATTTTCTCCTGCCCCTTTTCAAAGAAACGGATTCTGCTCTCGACGACATAATCCGGTAACTTGTTTCCCTTATCATCTTCAAGCTGCGCAAGCAGAAACGGGTGAACATAGCCGTCAAGCCCCTCGGAATGTTCGGGGCGGAATCTGAGCGGAGTCGAGGCAAGGTAAGTCGAAGCTGCGGCCAGCGCATCACCGTAATGCATTGCCTTTGCCTCGGACGGATGAGCCTCATGTCCTGTGAACTTTACCCTGACTCTCCTCGCCGTGAAATTTGAGGCGGAGACCTCATCCCCTCCCTCTCCATCGACATCGAAGAGGATGTCCGGATGGAAATATTGGGAATCTATCTTCCATGCCGCGCCTCCGATGTCCTCATTAGGAGCCCAGACAAACTGGATCCGTCCATGTTTTACACCCTCACGGGTAATTGTCTGGAGAAGACTCATCGTAATCGCAAGGCCGCATTTGTCATCTCCGCCGAGCAGGGTAGTTCCGTCGGAATGGATGATAGTCCTCCCGGTCAGTCCGGAGAGTTCCGAACCCGGGTCTTCCGGAGATATGACATCACCGTTCGCGAGACGGATATCGCCGCCCTCATATTTGATGACAGTCGGTCTGATTCCCTTGCCCGGAGCCTCCGGCGTATAGTCAAGGTGTGAACTGATGCCGAGGACAGGAACATCGTCGTCGATATTTGAAGGGACATCGACATAGACATAGCCCCATTCCGTCATAGTCACTTCCGCTCCGCACTTCCGTGCGTCGGCAGCAAGCATTTCCGCCATCTGCCTCTGTCCGTCAGTCATCGGATAAACGCCGTCGGGAGCTTCCTCGGAGCCGCTTTCGACGGAAAGATACCTGAGAAACTGTTCAAGCATCTCACTGTCAGAGACTTCATCATACTGCAATTCGGGAGCAAGGTCGGATAAATCGACTGTGGCTTCAGCGTTTTCTTTCTGTCTTCCGCATCCGGCGAGAACAAGGCACGCCAGAACAAATAAGGTCATACGTTTCATGGTTCATTTGTTTTATGTGTATCTAACTTAGTTTTATTATGTATCTGACTTAATTCTTCACGCAATCCCGCCAATAGTCCTTCGCTGATTCCCCCTTGCTTTCAATGTTGCGCATTCCGGCTCCGGCAATGAGCCTGAACAGGCTGTAGCTGTTCGTGCAGGTCAGATTCCTGAGACGATGCAGCTTTCCGTCGTCCTTCTTCCACTCGGTCTTTCTCGTGGAGAAAGTTCCCGCCATGTCCAGCAGCCACTCTCCGGTACTGTTGTCCACAGAGAGAGGGAAAAACATAAAGCTGCGTTTGAAATAGGACGGAGCCGGTGCGTCTTCAAGTTTCTGAAAGACTTTTCCCCATTCTGATGCTTCTCTGGCTTCTCCACGGTAATAGCAGAAAAACTCCGCGACCGCATTGACATACTCATTCATAAATTTCTTTTTCCTCGGGTCCCTTTCAATGTCAGCATCTCCGACAGCATTATCAACAATATTGACTGCTTCACAAATTATCTTCCCGATTCTGTCAAGTGTCTCAAGCCTTTCTCCTTCATTCCGGAATGCGGCTACATTCGACTTGAGTTCGCTCAGATTTGAAGACATAAGAATCAACTCTTCTGAAAGCAGGCCAACATAACTGCCGCGATACCTATTGCCGGTCACCCACTGTCTGAACTCACTTGCGGTCTCGTCAAATTTCTGCCTTTCAGCCAGTTCTTCCGCCCGGCGCGAGTTTTCCCTGATTCTAGAAATGATGTCTGAAACCAGATTTGTACCCTTATATATGAGGAACAGCAGCAGAAGCGCCCCGAAAACAGCAATCAGCCGTCCATACCAGAAAGTCTCGGCATCAAGCTTCCGCAGCCAGAACAACTTGGGACGTGTCACAGCCATGGCA
>CAVBPI010000048.1:2185-11196 GCA_963596955.1 bacterium
CCAGGGCATTGTCACCGACACTCAGGCCGTTGCTTCCGCAAAATACGGGCGTGCCTGATGATTCGAGGCGAATTGCGTCCTTGACAGAATATGGCATTTTCGTCCCAGACCCCATTTTCCAAAGACGGCTGTCGCCAAGAGTGCAGCCGAATACGCCACGGCAGAAAATGTTGTCGTCGCTGAACACATAGAGCCTGTCGGGAGACACGGGGAGTATTCTGTTGAAATGCGACGGGGTCTTTCCGAAACAGTCTGCCGACCACTGGCTGCGGGTCACGTGCGGGCCGCCCAAAGAGAATCTGTACAACGAATCGCGGGTGAGAACGAACGCAGTCGTCCCTACAGACTCGACTGCCCGGATCCTTGACGGGCACAAAGTGTCAACAAGGCATTCAAAATGATGCGCGGGATTGCCGACATTCATGAAATACACGCCGCTGTGCAGGGTTCCCATTACCAGAGTGTCCTCTCCGGCCATTGCCATCTTCGTCGGATAATAGTCCCGTATTCCCTCACGGGCATGAATTCCGCTTTCAAATACATACTCCCTGCTGTCAGACGAGCGCGTACAGTCATAACGGCGTATCATGTCCGGCCGCCCCTGATATATATGCTTCCCAGTCCAGAGGTTGCAGGTGACTTTTCCCGCGCTGTCAGGATGATGCGTCGGGATTTCAGTGATTTTCCTTTTCCCGACGAGACGGTATATAGAACCGGAGGAATACACATACACCGTGTCTCCGCTCGCTCCCAACAAACGCACGGAACGGCCTGCCATGACGGTGCGAACATACCTCGGAGCATCAAAATCCGTGACCTCCCCCTCCTGCCTCAAGCCGACCGTATATAAATCATTGTTCGCAGACAAGGCATATATGCCACGGCCACCGTCCTCACAGACTGAGACGACCTCCTCCGACCTGTTGTAGGGAGCGAGAGGGATTCTGTAAAGAAAACTGCCGCCAGGAGCGACATAGAGAAAACCATCCTTCACAAGACAGACGGCGCGACGGGATTCATTCATTTCGGCATGGTTATTCTCCGGAAACTCGATTTCGGTCATTGTCTTTCCCGAAACGTCCGCGCACTCTATCGCCCTTTCGGATATCGCATAGACATAATCTCCGGCCGCTACAAAATTTCTCGGACTTCTCCTGAAATGAACAGCTGTCCCCTTCGCGTCCCCATAACCCTTTACAAGCCTATAATCAGCGGTAAGCCTGTAGCCGTCTCCCATACACAGGGTCTGTTCCGTGCAGAACGTATCGACCTTCTCTCCGTCGAATCTGAATACGCCGGGCATTCCGGCGAAGAAAACATCGCCATTATCCCCAGAAAATACACTGTAGAATCGCTGAGGCGCTGCCCTGTCCAGAGCCATGACTACGATTCCTTTGTCTGCGGCCCTGTCAGCATTCCACCTGTAGAAACCGTTGGACGTCGCGACGAAGAGTTCCTTGCCGTCCATACTCAGAAGCATCCTGTAGGGACTGTATTTGCTGCCTTTCGTCCCTATTCTGAAAATCTCTGGCGAGGCCTTGATGTCTCCGCAGTCAATCCTCCAGACACCGCCGTCCCGAACTCCGCAGTACAGGAATCTGTCCTTCACGACCATGTCATAGACGGTTCCGCAATCGAGGTCAAGAAAGTTGTCCGACCGGCCTGTCCGGGTATTGAAATATGCTATGCTTCCGTTGCCCATAGCCACCAGAAGCGAATCTCCGACATCCTTTATTGCCGTTATCGGAGACCCGAACTGAAAGCGTTCGCCTCCAACCCCGTCAATTGAAAGACTGCGATTTCCCGAACAGGCGCAAACTGCCAGAATTGACGACACCAGCACCACGCAGGATTTGAGGGATAAGGATATATTCATAAGAAAGTCTGTTAAAATTCGTTACAAATTTAGGATTTTTTTCCTTTCTTCCTGTCAAACTTTTTCCTGATGAACTTTATGAGTTTCTCTATCAGCAGTTCGGACGGTTGCTCATGTACAAAAAAGAACGCTGCGGTACAGAACGGGCGGTCATCAATCAAATCCTGTTCAAGTTCAAGGATTTCCATAATGTCATACTTTGTCATGTCTTCTGCCATATTGATAAGATTTTAGAGGTTAAACATCAAGCTCATTTGCTTTCATCGACAAAAATGAATATATATTCCAATGATTCCAACACTATGGACGATTTGTATAAATAACATGGAGTTATGGAAATTTTACAAACTACTGATTTTCTTGCAGATAGCGATTCGCAGCGATACCTTTGCACTGAAGACCAACGAAGGGCTTCGTCAAAAACAATTGTATCATGAAAAAGATTTTCTCTCTCTCCTGCACGGCATTGCTGCTGGCATCATTCAACGCGACGGCACAGGAAACGGAACTCAAGCCTTATCTTTCTCCGGAATCAGTGCCGAGCGGCAAAATCATCCTGCCGCCACCTCCCGAACCCGGCTCAGTGGAGTTTCTGATTGACGAATACTACTATTTTCAGGCGAAACTGCTTCGGGACACCCCGCGGGGAGCGCAGGCCATCGAAGACTCGAAAATGGGAGACGGCGTCCTGCTGCAATTCAAGAGGGAGTTCGGATTCGAAATCACGAAAGAAAAGATGCCTCACACATATCACCTGCTCATGAGGGCGAAGGAATGTTTCGGAAGCTATGGATGCAATGAAGCGAAAGAATACTACCATAGAACCCGTCCGTTTGTCTATTACGGGGAATCCAGCCTCACTCCTTGGGACGACGAATGGCTGAAGACAAACTATTCTTATCCGTCAGGACACAGCGCCAATTTCTATGGACTGGCCTGCATCATGAGCGCCCTGAATCCGGAGCGGCAGAATGCGCTTTATCAGAGAGCGGAGATGGGTGCGTACTCCAGAGTAATAGCCGGATGCCACTGGATAAGCGACATCCGGGCCGCACGCGTAATCGCCCTCATGGTCTTTGCGCGCCTCCAGACCGACCCTGAATATCTCGCTGATTTTCAGCTTGCAAAGCAGGAAGTTGACTCCATGAAAAAGAATACTGCAGCCGGCAAGCCTGGTCGAAAAGACAGACTAAAGCCATATTTCTAAAAAATAAACAAAACAAAGAAGTGCGCCCCGATAGAGCGCACTTTTCAGACATAATCCCGGAAAGAAAATCTGGGAGTAAAAGGATGAAGAAAAAGATGGGATGCAAGGCGCACGGTGAAGCCAAATACCGCAGCAACCTTATGGTTGTGAGGATTTTGGCAAGCCGTGCAACGCGGCAGACCGCTTTTTCTTCGCCTTTTACACTTTACACGAGACCCGAGAAGCCCATAAAGGCCATCGCCATGATACTTGCCGTAATCAAAGCAATCGGAATGCCTCGGAAAGACTTAGGGACGTCGTTCAGCGCGATGTTCTCACGGATGCCGGCGAAGAGAATCATCGCGAGGCCGTAGCCGAGGGAAGTCGAGAACGCATAGACGAGAGATTCCGCGAGGTTCAGCATATGAGCGTCACCGCCGAAAGTGAACTCCTTGGTGACCACGATGAGGGCCACGCCGAGGACGGCGCAGTTGGTCGTAATCAGCGGGAGGAAGATTCCGAGGGCAGAGTAGAGCGACGGGCTCACCTTCTTGAGAACAATCTCGACCATCTGCACGAGGGCGGCAATCACGAGAATGAACGCGATGGTCTGAAGGAACTCGATGTGGAGCGGCGCAAGCACATAGACCTGGAGAAGGTAGGTGACGAGCGTCGAGAGAGTAATCACGAAGCAGACCGCGCCGGACATTCCCACTGCCGTCGAAAGTTTGTTGGAGACTCCGAGGAACGGGCAGATTCCGAGGAACTGCGAAAGGAGGATATTGTTTACGAATATCGCAGATATGATGATGATTAAATATTCCATAATTCCGTTCTCCCCTATTTTTTAGCGGTGATTTTTCTGAAAAGCACGATGAGGTAGCCAAGCACCATGAACGCGCCCGGAGCGAGGACGAAGACGAGGATTCCGTCGCCGGGAATGAACTTCCAGCCGAATGCGGAACCGTTTCCGAGAATCTCGCGGATGAGTCCGAGAATGGTGAGGGCGACGGTGAATCCGAGTCCTATGCCTATTCCGTCACAGGCGGACTCGGCCACGGTGTGCTTGTTGGCGAAGGCCTCGGCACGTCCGAGAACGATGCAGTTCACCACGATGAGCGGGATGAATAGTCCGAGGGTCTCATAGATGGCCGGGACATAGGCCTGCATAAGGAACTGGAGCAGGGTCACGAACGTCGCGATGATGACGATGTATGACGGGATTCTCACCTTGTCCGGGATGAATCGGGCAACGGCGGAAATCGCCATGTTGGAAAGTATGAGCACGAACATCGTGGCGAGTCCCATGCTCATTCCGTTGATTGCAGAGGTGGTCGTCGCCAGTGTCGGACACATTCCGAGAAGGAGCACGAACGTCGGGTTCTCCTTGACGAGACCGTTAACTATGTATTTCAGCTTACTCATTGTCTTTTCCTCCATTCTTTACAGATTCCGTCCCGGCAGTCTCCTCCGAGTTGATTGCCTTGGAGAGCGAGACCGCGAGAGCCACGGCGTCGGTGTAGGCACGCGAGGTGATTGTGGCTGCGGTAATCGCGTCGATGTCGCCTCCGTCCTTCTTCACAGAGAGCTTCGTCACCGACGGGTCGAGATTTCTGAACTGGTCTGCGAACGCAGGTTCGGTGCACTTCGCTCCGAGTCCAGGAGTCTCGCTGTGGGAAAGGGTCTTGGTGTTATAAATCGTGCCGTCCGGGAGAACGCCCACCATAAGGCTTACGGGGCCTCCGAATCCGCCGACGGCAGACTTGATTGCATAGCCGAGAACGGCTCCGGTGCTGTCCGCCACCTCATAGTATGACCAGGTCTTGCCGTCGAGGGTCACGCTCTTCTCCTCCGAAAGCGTAGCGAATGCAGGAAGCACCTCGGAGATTGCGCTGCTGAGCTTGTTGGCGTTCGCCTGCTCGATAGGAGCCTTGGTGAGCGCATAGACGCCTGCCAGGAGCGCGGAGCATATAATGCAGATGAGCGTCAGGCAGACCACCATATTCTTGAATGTAGATTTCATTGCCATGTCCTATTTCCTCCCGTATTTTTTCTGATGGAACGCCTTGTTGATGAGGGGAACCGTCATGTTCATGATGAGGATGGCGAAGGAAACGCCCTCCGGATATGCGCCGTAGTAGCGGATAAGCATGGTCAGGACACCGATTCCGATGCCATAGACGACTCCGCCCCAGTTGCTCATCGGCGAGGTCACGTAGTCGGTCGCCATGAAGATTGAACCCAGAAGCAGACCGCCGGTGAGGAGGTTGAAGACGATGAAGTTGCCCACGCCCATAGTCGGGTTCACCACGAGTCCGAGAACGAGTGCAAAGACAGTCACCGTTCCGAGGATGGAAAGGGTAATCCACGGCTTGATGACCTTGCGGCAGAGGAGATAGACGAATCCGAGCAGAAGCGCGATTGCAGAAAGCTCTCCTGTGGAACCGCCGCAGGTGTTGATGAGAATGGTCTTCCAGTCAAGGCCGCCGAGAGCGGTGACTCCTTCCTTGTTCGGGATGAGAGCCGCGAGACCGTTTTCGTTCAGCACGCCGAGGAGCGTCGGGCCGGAAACGGCGTCAACGCTGCCGAAAACTTCCGTCGGGGCATATGCCCAGTCGGTCATATAGACCGGGAACGAGAGGAGAAGGAACACGCGGGCTGCGATTGCCGGATTGAAAATGTTCTGTCCGAGTCCTCCGAATGTCATCTTGACGACGCCGATTGCAACCACGGCACCGATGACGAGCACCCACCAAGGGCAGGACACCGGCACGTTGAGAGCGAGGAGAATACCCGTCACGACGGCGGAGAGGTCAGTTATCGAAATAGGCTTCTTCAGCAGGAACCTGTTGATGAGATACTCGATGCCGACACAGGAAACGACGCTGACCGCGAGCAGGAGGAGTTCCTTCCAGCCGTAGAGGAGGCAGGAGAGAATCACCGTCGGCATCAGCGCAATAATCACGTCCAGCATGAGCCTCCGGGTGGAAAGCTCGCTGTGGATGTGAGGTGATGGCGAAACTATCTTGTTCATATTTCTTGAGTTTCTTATTATTTTTTTGCGGCGGCTGCGGCAGCGGCGCGTCCGCGGATAATCTTGATTACATCGCCCTTGGCGAGACGGATTATGTCCAGAAGAGGTATGTTCGCCGGACAGGTGTAGAGGCAGCATCCGCACTCGATGCAGTCCTGAACGGCGTTCGCCTCCAGCTCGTCCGTCATCCCGTGCCTTGCAAGCTTGTTAAGAAGGAACGGTTCGAGCCCCATAGGGCAGGCGTCGGCGCACTTTCCGCAGCGGATGCAGTTGGACTCCGGCTTTCTCGCGGTCTGCTCCTCTGTGAGATAGAGAAGCGAAGACGAGCCTTTCACCGTGCAGGCGTCGAGGTTGGCGATTGCCTTGCCCATCATCGGGCCGCCGGAAACAATCTTCGCGGCCTGCTCCGGAACACCTCCGGCATATTCGGCGATGTAGGAGAGCGGCATACCTATACGGAACAGGTAATTGTGCTGGCCTTCCTTTCCGAGGCAGTCGCCTGTGATGGTCATCGTATTGGTAATCAGAGGCATATTCTTCTGAACGGCCTCATAGACCGCAAGGGATGTGGCGACATTCTGAACAACGGCACCGACATCAATAGGAAGTCCCATCGACTTGACCTCGCGTCCCATCACGGCCGCGATGAGCTGCTTCTCGCCTCCCTGCGGGTATTTCTTCTTGAGAACCTGAACCCGAATGCCCTGATAGTCGGCGGAAGATGCCGCAAGCTCAGCTACGGCGGCGGTCATGGCCGCAATTGCCTCGGGCTTGTTCTCCTCTATGCCGATGACTGCCGGGCAGCCTCCGAGCACCTTCTTCATGAGGGCGGCGCCGATTACAATCTCGCGGCTGCGCTCAATCATGATGCGGTTGTCGGACGTGAGGTAAGGCTCGCACTCAGCTCCGTTGAGAATCAGGCAGTCGGCCTTCTTTCCCGGAGGCGGGCAGAGCTTCACATGAGTCGGGAAGGTCGCGCCGCCGAGGCCGACCACGCCGTTGGACTTGATGCGTCCGATGATGAATGCGTTGTCCTCAGGAAGTTTGGTCACGATGTCCTTCGTGGTGTCGATTCCGTCCGCCCAGACCTCATTCTCGGCAACGGCTATCTCAATGTGTGTCATCCAGTTGCCCGCGAGATCCTGACGAGGCGCGATTGCCTTGACGGTTCCTGTCACCGGAGAATGGACGAAAGCGGAGATGAATCCGCCCGGTTCGGCTATCACCTGTCCGGTCTTCACCTCTGCGCCGACCTCCACCACCGGCTTGGCCGGAGCGCCGAGATGCTGCGCCATGGAGACATAGACGGTTTTCGGAAGAGGAAGGACCTCTATCTTGCAGGATGCCGAAATCTTACTGTCATTAGGGTGTGTTCCACCTATTCTGAATGTTTTCTTTTTCATCACTTTTCCTCCTCCTTTGCTGTTTTGTTCTCAACCGGGCTCACCGGAGCAGCCTCGACAGGCTTTGCCGCAGGCGTGGCAGCCGGGGCTGATGCAGGCGTGGCAGATGCAGGAGCAGCCGGCTTAGGCGCCGGCTTCACCGCCGGTTTAGGAAAATTGACGTCATGAATGGCGCCTGTAGGGCACTCAAGGACGCATTTGCGGCACAGCTTGCACTTGGTGAAGTCGATGTAGGCGAGATTGTTCTCAACCGTGATTGCTCCGTGCGGGCAGGCCTTGAAGCACTTTCCGCAGCCGATGCAGGCAGCCTTGCAGGCCTTGCGTGCGACCGCGCCCTTGTCCTTGTTGACGCATGAGACAAACACGCGCATATTGCGCGGTCCCTTGTTGCGGAGGTCGATGATGCTCTTCGGGCAGGCCTTCACACACGCGCCGCAGGCGGTGCACTTGTCCTGATCGACCTCCGGAAGACCGGTCTCGGGATTCATGTGAATCGCGTCGAACTGGCAGGCGGCGACGCAGTCGCCGCAGCCGAGGCAGCCGTAGGAGCAGCCCGTGTCGCCGCTGTAGAGGGATGCCTTCACACGGCATGACTGAACCCCGTCATAAGTCGAAGTCCTCGGGCGGTTCCCGCATGAGCCGTTGCAGCGCACGACTGCCACCATGGGAGCCTTCTCCGCCACGGTCATTCCGAGAATGGCGGCGACCTTCTTCATGGTCTCGTTTCCGCCGACAGGACAATAGTTGTTGTCGAGGTTCTCGACCCCGACACAGGATGTTGCGAACGCCCGGCAGCCTGCAAATCCGCAGCCGCCGCAGTTCGCGCCCGGCATCACGGCCTCAACCTCGTCTATCCTCGGGTCTTCCTCCACCTTGAACTTCTTCGCAACAAGGTAGATTGAGACCGAAAGCAGCAGACCGAGGGCGGTGATGACGGCAATGGTCCAAATAATCGCGTTTACCATAAATTATATATATAACTTTAAACTTTCTGCAAGTTCCTTATCACATCGGAAGCCGAATCAGTCCTTTATGTAAAAGACGAACTCATTCCGCAGCTTATCCCGTAACAGCCAGATAACCAAGTAGTAGAGGGCAACGCCACCGATTGCGGCGAGTCCGGTCCACAACTCGTTACCGATAACGGAGGACAAAGATAACACTAAAATCATTAAGATTATCAAAGGAATCACATAAGATATCCACACGGCCTTCAAACCCATCGTCTGCTTGAGGGCTATGTTGACCCTGTCGCCGACCTTCCTCTCCGTGTATGGGTCGGTCGGAAGCATCACGACCTTGCTCTCCTCCTCCGAAAATCCGCAGAGTCCCTTCGCGTGGCACTGTGAGCACGCCGAGGAGCTGATAATCTCGACTGAAGTGAAGTCAGGAGTTATCTCCACTATGCGTCCGTCATGGTATATTTCCTTTTTCTTGTCCATATTATTCAGCATTCAAAATATCTTCTCATACATACGCAAGCCGTGTTTTCACTTCCAGTTCACCGCGCCC
>CAVBPI010000049.1:0-11144 GCA_963596955.1 bacterium
GCTCACCCGAGAAAATGGCGGAACAGGCAGAGAATGTGATCGTGAAGTGCGATCCTGCCGTTCTTGAAGTTGTGGCCGGTAACATCGACGCCACAGTTACGGTAACCTACCCTAAGGATTATTTCCATCCTAAGGCAATTCTCGCGGTCACTCCGGTAATCGTCTATGACGGCGGCGAGCAGGCAATGGAACCGTTCATGTTCCAGGGCGAGAAGGTTAAGGACAACTATCAGGTGGTTCCTTCAGAGGGCGCTACTGTTACGAAGAAGGTTCACTTCACTTATGCGAAGGGCATGGAGAAGTGCTATCTTGAGCTTCGCGGAGTCGTAAGCTACAAGGACAAGAAGATTGACCTCCCTACGAAGAAGGCTGCCGACGGTGCCAACACCACTTATATGCTTGCCTGCAGCAAGGGTAAGGTTAACCTCAAGGCTGACGGCTACCAGGCTGTCATCGCAATGCCTGAGGAGGGTCAGATTCTCTACACAATCAACAGCTCCAATGTAAGGAACTCTGAGCTCAAGGGCCAGTCTGTCAAGGACTTCCTTGCAGCAGTTGAGGCTGCCAAGGCCAACGAGCGCAAGACTATCGTAAGCACCGACATCGTGGCTTATGCTTCACCTGACGGTCCTGAGAAGCTCAACAACAAGCTTTCAGACAACCGTTCAACTTCCGCGGAGAAGGCATTCAACAAGGTCACCAAGAAGGCTCCTATTGATGCTCCGGTCAACGTGAAGTCAGTAGGTGAGGACTGGGAAGGCTTCCAGGAGCTCGTTAATAACTCCAACATCGAGGACAAGGAGCTTATCCTCCGCGTTCTTTCCATGTACAGCGACCCGGCTGTCCGCGAGCAGGAAATCAAGAATATGTCAGCAGTCTATACTACTCTTGCAAAGGAGGTTCTTCCTGAGCTCCGCCGCGCACGCTTCATCGCGAACGTAGAGTTCACCAACTACTCAAGCGAGGAGCTTCTCAAGCTCGTTGAGGAGAACATCGACGTTCTCGACGAGCCTGCACTCCTCCACGCCGCAACTCTCGTTGAGAAGGAGGCTGACAAGGTTGCCCTCTACAAGAAGGCCATCGAGAAGTATTCAAGCGCAACCGCTCAGTACAATCTGGCTGTCGTTTATGCAAACGCAGGTAAGGACGCTGAGTGCAAGAAGGCAATCGAGAAGTGCGACGCCAACGACGCTGACGTGAAGAACGTCCTCGGCGTGCTCGCCCTCCGCGAGAACAAGCTTGACGAGGCTGCCAAGTACTTCGCCGCTTCTGCAACCGAGACCGCTGTCGAGAACGCCGCAACCGTAGAAATCCTCAAGGGTAACTACAAGGCTGCCGCTGGAAAGCTCGCCGGCAAGAAGGGCTTCACCGCCGCTCTCGCAAACATCCTCACCGGCAACTACGCTGCCGCTGAGTCTGCAATTTGCTGCGACTGCCCTAAGGGTGCATACCTCAAGGCCATCATCGCTGCCCGCAAGGGTGACAAGGAAGGCGTCAAGACCAACCTTGAGAAGGCAAAGAAGTGCGAGTGCCTTGCAAAGCGTGCTGCAAATGATATAGAGTTTGCGCAATTTAATTAGTTGTACACTCCTAATCTCGGAGCTGTTTCAGAAGTCTGTTGCAGAAATTCATTCTGCCGACTGAACTGAAACGCTTGAGAATGGATAGAGTCCCTGACGGAAAGACCGTCGGGGACTTTTTTGTTGTGGGGGGAGGATGCAAGAATTTTATAAAACAATGCAATAATCGGGAGGGTGGGGAGCAGTCGCTGCTTTTTTGCATATCTTTGTGAAAGGGAGTGATTGTTATGACACGAAAACTACAAACCACAGTCTTGATGCTTTGTCTGCATCTTATTGTAAATCAGTGCGAAATATGCCGTGCCGGCAATATGTCGTTTTCTCCTGTTTTCCCGAGGAACGAGTATTTTTCGGACCGCAGGGCTGTCGATTTGTTGCGTGACGGGAGAGGCTATTTGTGGATAGGAACTCTGGAAGGGCTTATCCTCTACAACGGCACGGATTTCAGGTGCCTCACAAAGGACGACCTCCACACAGGCTCCAGTGCCATAAGCTCGATTTGTGAGGACAGCAGGGGGAATGTTTGGGTCGGCACGGAGGGCGGGCTTTGCGTGTATTCGATGGAGACCGGCACATTTGTCCCAATAAACACCGTCGGGCAGGATGAAGCCAGAATAGACACCAAGGTCGGCTGCATCCGGGAGGACGGCGACGGGCTTGTCTGGTTTTCCGTTAAGGCCAAGGGGCTGTGGTCATACGACCCGCGCACAGGTTCATTCCGTCAGTACCTCTGTGACGGAGACGGCGATGCCGGTGCCCCAAAGATAAATTCTTTTGTCATGGACGGGAACGGCTCCTTCGTCATATCCCTGTATTGCGGAGGACTGCTTTTCTGCCGGGACGACTTCCGCTCGGTCGAGCCGCTTGAGATTCCGGGCTTCGATTTCAGCACGGACAATATTCCGCAGCTTCTCACGGACGGGAGAAACTGCGTATATGGATGCAGCACCGGCTACGGGCTGTGCGAGATATTTCCATATACGCAGAAGGCCAATGTCCTGTTTCCCATAGACAAGGGAGTGCAGCCGAACGGCCTGTGCATGGACCAGTCGCGGACGCTGTATATGGCGACCTCCCGCGGACTTTATACCTACTCTCTTACTGACGGCGAGAGCGGATTTTTCAACCGCTCCAACACATTCGGCCTGCCTTCTGACGGATGTGTCTGTGTAGCTGCCGACGGCGACGGCGGACTTCTTGTCGGTCAGACTTCCGGGAATGTGTTCTACAGCTCATTGCAGAATGACTTCATCCGCAAGTACGGCATGATGTCGGACGGGGAGTCCCTTGTCAACTCGCAGGTGAGGAGGTTTCAGGAGGACGGGCAGGGGAATATTTGGGCTCTCACGGCAGTTGGGGGGGGGATTATCCGTCTTGATGCTGAAAGCGGACGGCTGGAGCGCGTCTTTTTTCCCGGTGTCCCGGAGCGTTGCGAGGATTTGCTTTCCGTCGGGGACAGGCTGTGGCTGAGTGCCGGTTCCAGTCTCTATTCCGTTGATACGAAAACCGGAAAGACAACGCATTATTCCGCGGATTTCCTCGGCGCCGCCTCGCTGATTGACCGTCCTGCCTATCCCATTGCCTCGGCGGACGGGAAAATTTTCTTCGGAACGGCCTTGGGGATTGGTGTATATGACGAGCGGACCGGAGCCGTCGGGCATCTGCCGGGTCTGGAAGAATGCAACGTGAACGGATTTTTCAGGGACGGCGACCTGCTGCTTGTTTCCACATACGCCCATGGTCTGGTGAAATATGACCTTAATGCCTGTTCCGTAATCTTCGGACCGGAAGAGGAGCGGCTGCTGCGCGTCACGGGACGCCGAATCAACGGCGTGCTGAAAGACGGGCTGGGAAGGATTCTTGTGGCGACAAACGAAAGCGGGGTAGTGGTCGTCGAATCTGACGGCGACATAAGGGTTCTCAACTCGACCAACACGTTCGGGGCATTGCGCTCCGACATAATCAAGAGCATACAGATTGACTATTCCGGGACGGTGTGGGCGACGACGGAGAACGGGATGACGTCAATATCCTCCGGACTGGACCGCTACGAGCATTTTTCCGAAGCCGACGGGCTCCTCAACAACCGGTTCACGGTAAGGAGCGGATTTGTGTCGCGCGGAGGGACACTGTATTTCGGCAGCCGCGACGGATTCATCTCCTTCAGTCCGGACAGGGCGCAGAAGGCGAGAAAGAGGACTCCGAACCTGTATGTTGATGAAATATATGTGAACAACATCCGGTTGACTCCGGGAAACGGGCAGGAACTCTCGGGAAGCATTGAGCGCACGGAGCGGCTGTCGTTCAGGCATGACCGCAACACGCTGGCCTTTGCCTTTTCAAGACCGTCCCTCCCGTCTTCTTCGGACGGCTACATAGAATGCCGCATGGAGGGGCTGGACAGGGAATGGGTGCGCCTCGGCTCCGACAATGTCTTCACCTGCCGTGAGATGAGGCCGGGGAAATATGTCCTGCGTGCCAGAAGCTGCACCAGCGCCAGAGAGCCGGAATGCGAGCACCGTCCGCTGGAGATAGTCATCCGCCGGCCGTTCTGGTACAGCACGGCGGCGATTGTCCTCTATGTCCTGCTGTTTTGCGGACTCGTGGCTTACGGGGGCGTGATGCTGTGGAGAAGGCTCAAGAAGGCGGAGGAGGAACGCTACAGGAGGTTCACCGAGGAAAAGCTTGCCCTCACTCCGGAGAGAAAGATGCTGCGTGCCGCGCAGATGGGGCAGTCCCCGTCAGCGTATCTGCGCCCCGAACTTTCCGAGAGCGAGCGCAAGTTCATATCTAAGCTGGATTCCGTCATAGAAAACCACATTTCAGAATCAACGCTCACCTACGGCACTGTGGCCGAACAGCTCTGCATCGGAAAGCAGTCCCTGAACCTGAAGGTGAAGAGCATCCTGGGCGTGACCGTGAGCAACTACATCATGCTCTATCGTTTGTTCGCTTCCGTTCCGATGCTTTCCGAAGACGACTCCCGTGTCAATGTCGTATGTTTCAACCTCGGGTTCAACACTCCGTCCTATTTCGCGAAGTGTTTCAAAAATGCGTTCGGGATGCTTCCCGGCGAGTTCAAGGAACTGTAGTGCATAGGGGCTTTGTGGCGGAATTTTACCCGTTCCCGCCGTTTATTTCCATCTTTTTATAAGATTGTTGCTCTGAGGAAAGGCGCTTCAGGGATAAATTTGCGGAAAGAAATAATCACATAACTATGGACAAGACTTTCTTGAAACTATTAGCCGCTGTTCTGTTGCTCTTGAACGGAACAATGCTTTTCTCTCAGGAGAAAAAAACTGTCGGTGGAGTGGTCAGTGACGAGGCCGGTCCGATTCCCGGAGTCGGTGTCATGATTTCAGGCACCACGACCGGCACTATGACGGATGCCGCCGGGCACTATTCCATTGTGTGCGCCAAGGGGCAGACTCTCGAATTCAGCTGCATGGGCTATGAGACCGTAAGTGTTTCCGTCGGGGATGCAGCCGTCTATGATGTAACGCTCTCCTCCCAGTCCGAACTTCTGGAGCAGGTGGTGTTCGTCGGTTACGGCGTGCAGAAAAAGGTGAACGTGACTGGTTCCGTGACCTCCGTCGATTACGCCGAGCTTGCGGCCTCCCGTCCGGTGACCAATTCTGCCTCCCTTTTGCAGGGTGCAAGCGCCGGACTCTATGTAAGGCAAGGCTCGGGAGTTCCGGGCAACGAGAACGTCAGCCTGCGCATCCGAGGTACGGGTACGCTCAACAACTCCGACCCTCTTGTCATCGTTGACGGCGTTCCGGGCTCTATGGAATCCGTCGATGCCTCCGAGATTCAGAACATCTCAGTGCTCAAGGACGCGGCCTCATGCGCGATATACGGAAACAGGGGAGCGAACGGAGTCATACTCATAACCACGAAAAGGGAGAAGAAGGGTTCATTCCACATCGACTACGCCGGAATGGCCGGTCTCCAGTCTCCTGAAAACACTTACAAAGTGGTGTCGAACTATGCCGACTACATGGAGCTCATGAACGAGGCCTCATTCCAGAACGACCGTCCTCTCCCGTTCTCGCAGAGCATGATTTCCCTCTGGAGGGACAAGGAGAAGGACCCTTACGGAATATCCGAGTCGGGCTATCCGAACTATGTCGCCTATCCGAACGTCGATGGTATGACGGCATTCTACAGAACGGACACCCCTATATATCAGAAGCACAACCTTTCCGTTTCGGGAAGCAAGGACGACACGAGCTATCGTGTGGCATTGGGCTATATGGACAACCCGGGAATGGTGATGAACACCGGATTCAAGAAGTTCACCTACCGCGCCGAGTTCTCCGCCAAGCCGCTGAAATGGCTTGAAGTGGGCGCCAGGACCAACGGCTACTACAGCACGAAGGAAGCCGGTGACCTGACAAATGTGTTCGACTATGGAATCCGCTGGGTGCCGTGCATCTATCCTTATTATGACGGGAAATATGGCTGGTACGAGAATCCCGAGCAGAACTCCGAGGCCAGAAACAACCTCTATTTCATGAACCGCATTCAGGGTCAGCAGGTTGTGGAGCACGTCTCTGTCACTCCTTTCGTCAACATCGACCTGCCTTTCGGCATCAAGTCAAAGACGACGTTCCGCTATGGCTCAACTCACATGGAGCGCGACGAGCACTCAATCACCCGCGACGCATGGTCGTTCCGCACCGGGGAGATTATCAAGTCCGACCAGGACCTTTCGGCGCAGATTCGCAGGCTCACCACCCAGATTACGCGCAACATCTACTTCGAGAGCGACCTCTCATGGACCGAAACATTCGCTGAAAAGCACGACGTGTCCGCCATGGTGGGAGTCGAGGCAATAAATAACATCAATCGGGACTTCTCTGCCACGAAGAAAGGAGCCGAGAACTCGGTTCTTCACGAGTTCAACAATATGCTCACTCCTTCAGCGATTTCCGGAACCTCTTCCGAGTACTCGTCCCTGTCCTTCTTCTCGCGTCTGACATACGCCTACGACAGCCGCTATCTCGTCGAGGTTAACCTCCGAGGCGACGGCTCCTCAAGGTTCGCAAGGAGAAGCCGCTGGGGATTCTTCCCTTCGGTCTCGGCGGCATGGCGCATATCCAAGGAAAAGTTCATGCAGGGAAGCGGGATTGACGAACTCAAGCTCAGGGCGTCCTACGGAGTTCTCGGCAATAATTCCATCGGAAACTACAGCTATCAATCGACCTATTCTTCCGGATATTCCTACGCATTCGGCGACAAGCTCGGCGGCGGCATGATTTCCACACTCTCCAACACCCTTCTCGAATGGGAGACCACCGCGACGGCCAACATAGGACTTGACTTCCGGACATTCGGCAACAGGCTTTCATTCGAGGCCGACTTCTACGACAAATATACCTCCGGCATCCTCTACAAGCCGACGATTTACTCGACCATCGGAACCAAGACCTCCCCTTACATGAACCTCTGCGAGGTCGATAACAAGGGATTCGAGTTCACCCTTGGTTGGCGTGACCAAATTAAGGACTTCAATTATGGAATTTCCGCCAACTTCAACAGGAACTGGAACATGGTCACGAAGTATAAGGGCAAGTTCGAGGAGGGCTGGACGACCGACGAGGAGGGCAACCGCGTGTGGAAGAACAACCTCGGCGACGTCACCACGGGAACGACAAACAGAATCTGCGAGGGCCACGAGATTAACGAGTTCTATCTCCAGGAGAACTACTCAGGCTCGGGACAGTATTTTGACGCGGACGGCAAGGTTCTTCCGAACGGAGGGCCTACCGACGGAATGATTCGTACGCCGAAGGATATGGAATGGCTCAACGCCATGATTGCCGAGGGCTATAAATTCATGCCGAAGGAAACGGTGTCGAAGAACGGAATATGGTACGGCGACTACATCCTTCAGGACGTGAACGGCGACGGCATATACGGCGACTCGAACGACTACAAGTGGCAGGGCGTGAGCCGGACTCCGAAGTTCTACTACGGCTTCAACCTCGAAGTGGGCTGGAAGGGAATCAACCTTTCCGCAAGGTTCGTCGGAGCGGGCGGCGGCGCAATCCGAAGCCGCAAGGGCGGAGTCAACTTCAGCGTGCTCCAGACCCAGCAGACCATCGGCAAGGACATAGCCTACGACCACTATTTCTACGATCCGGAGAATCCGTGGGATCCGAGGACGAACACGACATCGCGCAATCCGCGTCTGACCATCGCCTACGGACAGGCTCTGACCGACAGCAACTTCTGGCTCTACAAGACCAACTATCTGAAGCTTCAGAACGTCACCCTGAGCTATTCCTTCCCTAAGAAGCTCCTGAGCCACATAAAGCTCACTTCCGCCCAGATTTATGTAACAGGAGAGAACCTTTACACGTTCAAGGACCGTCTCTTCCCGGGCGTGGATCCGGAGTTCACTGACACGAATATGTATTATTCGCCTATCAGACAGATAGTTTTCGGCGTTAATCTGAAATTCTAAAGCATATTGACATGAAAAAGACAATATATATAGTTCTGACGATCTGCTGCCTCTCGGCGGTTTCCTGCAAGGGCTTCTTGGACAAGACACCGACGGACAAGCTTTCCTCGGATTTGGTCTATACAGACCCTGTTCTTGCCGAGAATGCGGTGAGGGGAGTGTATAACAACCTGCTCTGGGACTTCAATTCCACGGATAATGTGGCCTATAACTGGGACGCATACGCCGGAGTTCTCGACCCTGTGGATTATTTCCGTGGCTCCATCGTTTTCCTTTCCGGAAACGTGCTTCCCACAAACGGCGTGTTCACGACTTTCTGGAAGCGCTACTACGAAGGCATCAACAGGGCTAACGACGTGATTAACAACATCGGCCGCGTTCCGGGGATGTCGGACGCGGTGAAGCAGCAGAGGATAGCCGAGTGCAGGTTCATCCGTGCGCTGTACTACTACCGCCTGAACTGCCGTTGGCGCGGAGTGCCGGTCTATCTCGAAAATCTCGCTCCTGACGAATACACGAAGGGGCGCTCGGACGAAAATGCTGTTTGGGAGACCATCATCGACGACTGCAACTATTGCATCGAGAATGAAAATCTGCCCGACAAATACGGTGCGTCGGATTCCGATTACGGACGTGTCACAAAGGGCGCGGCGTATATGCTCAGGGGAAAGGTCTATCTGTGGCAGAAGAAATATGAACTTGCGGAGGCGGATTTCCTCAAGATAGGGGAACTGGGCTACGGACTCTATGACGGCAACTATGCAGACCTCTTCCTTGAGGCCAACGAGAAGAGCCGCGAGATGATTTTCTCCATCCAGCTCATCCCGCAGAAAGGCTTCGGCAATGCCCTGAGCTACATCTACGGAAACGTGGAGACCGTCTCCAAGGGCAACGACCAGTTCGTCGTGAACACGGACTTCGCGGATTCCTATCAGAACAGGAACGGCAAGCCGTTCAGCTGGGACGATGTTTTCCCCGGCTACAGCAGCCTTTCCCCTCAGGCGAGAAGCGCCTACTTCCTCCGTGACGGGCTGACCGAGGCCGAGATTTCCTCTCTCAAGGAGTATGGAGCGGATATGTCCCTCTATCTCCCGTCAGGAAACGAGGCCCGTCTCAAGGCTGCCTACGCCCAGAGGGATCCGCGTCTCGCGGCCACTGTGATTCTGCCTTATTCAACATATATAGGAGGCTCGACCGGAGCGGCCCTCACTTACACGAGCCGCCATCCTTACCGCAAGGACACCGCTCCCGAACTTGACCTCCAGACCCGCTACACCACGAGGATGTACTACTGGATGAGAAAGTTCGTTGCAAGGGGAACTGAATATCAGTCAAGCGAATACACCGGAATAGATATGCCCGTGTTCCGCTATGCCGACGTGCTTCTCTGCCTTGCCGAGGCTCTGAACGAACAGGGCAGGACGGGAGAGGCCATAGGGTATGTCAATGCGGTGCGTGACCGTGCCGGAGTTGCGGAACTGGACTCGAATACATGGACTGCGGTCGAGGGGCAGGATGACCTCCGTCAGAGGATTATCGACGAGAAGCACTGGGAGTTCGCCGGCGAGTCCGGAACTCTCTATGAGGACGAGCTGCGTTGGGGAGTATGGCATCAGAGGCGTTTCCTCGGCTCCGAGCCGGGAGTGCAGAGCGAGGCCGGTCTGAAGCAGGTCTGGGGAGAGAACATCGCCCCTTACATCTATGCCGGCGACTATTGCAACAGATGGGCTGTTCCGCAGTCCGAGAGGGAGCGCAACGGAAACCTGTCACAGAACGACGGCTGGAATTAACCAAAATTGGAAGTAAATGAAAAGGCTTATAACATCATTGCTTACGCTTGTCCTCGTCGCCCTTACGGTCTGCGGCGAGGATTTGGAGCGTGCCCGTCTGGAGATTGACCCGTCGTCCGAAATAGTGCTCGGCGAGGATGTGCTGAAATTTGTCACGAAGCCGGCCTATCCGAGGCTCAGCCTGATGAAGGACGGAAACTATATTCTTGCATGGCAGGAGACCATCCCCGGGCGTACCGACGACAATGGCCTCTATATCTGCTATGCCATTTCTCCGGATTTGAAGAAATGGACCCCTATGGGATGCCTGTTCAGCAACAGGACGGTCGTGAATGTCTATGGAAAGCCGTCCGAACGGAAGTACAGCTGCCCGGAGTTCCTGAACTTGTCGGACGGCAGCCTGCTTTGTGTCTGCTGCTACTGGAACCTTTCTTCCTACAGCAAGGTAGAGGGACGCGCCGACAACGGGATTGCGCTCAGGCGTTCGTGCGATAACGGCCGCAGCTGGTCGGAGGAGATTGAAATCTTTCACGGTCAGAGCTGGGAGCCTTTCCTGATGGAGCAGGCAGACGGCAGGATTCAGTGCTATTTCAGCGAGGCACGCGCATGGATTTGCAGCGCCAACTCCGGCACGTCCATGGTGGAAAGCCTTGACGGCGGCAAAATCTGGACTCCGGAACTGGGTTCTCGCCCGTACAGGGTGATGAGGAAGAAATACTGGAACCCGATATGGGATATGCCTCAATATACCGACCAGATGCCTGTCGGCGTGATTCTTAACGACGAGGGCAAGATGGCCTTCGCCATGGAGGACTGCGAGGCGGGCAACTATTCTCTCGGCATAGTCTATTCACCGGACGACGGGAAATGGGAAAAGCTCCAGAGGGACGAGGCCGGTCCGAAGGAAAGGATAGACAGCCTCTCCATAAATGCCACGGGTCCCTATATGGTCAAGTTTCCGACCGGCGAGGTGCTTGTGACCTTCACGAGGAACAAGGGCATGGAATGGCCGCTGATGTACCGCATAGGCAATTCTTCAGCGACGGCGTTCGGCCCGGAGCGCAAGGCCTTCGACAGGGGAGGCTGGACCAGTGCCTGTGTCGATTCTAAGAACACCGTGGTTCTGGTGGCTCCGTACAAGGGGAAAAAGCTGCATATCGCAAGATTCAAACTGGTAAAGTGAGTTTTAATATGAAGAAGGGACTTTGGATATTTCTTGCTTTAGTTTCTGCTCTTGCCTGCACGAAGCCGGTCGAGGACAACAATGAACCTCAGCCTGCGGAGACAAAGGAGATACAGGTA
>CAVBPI010000050.1:0-3910 GCA_963596955.1 bacterium
AGAAAGCCTACTTTATCCCGCACCATTCAAGAAACTCGGTCTTTGACACGGAAGCCGCTCCGATACGCGAACATCCGGAGAAATACGGCTCGTCGCGGTTGGCGACATAGCCCTTGCGGCCCCAGCCCTCGTAGTAGAGGTAGAGCATATCCTCGTGCTCGAAGATTTCGCAGAACCAGATTCCGCCCTGATCCCATTCGCCTCGGCTGCCCCTCGTGAAGAGAGGACGGTCGTTGTCTATCTTGGTCCAATGGATGAGGTCGTCGGAAACGGCGATGTGGAAGCGGTCAGGGAAATCGTAGCTGTTGCTGCTGCCCTGATAGGACGCGAACCATTTATCTATGCCCTTGAGACGGAACACCATCGAACCATTGACGGCGTAGGAGTCGAAGTTGGACGGGCCGCCGCCGATTGGGATGGTCTCGTAGGTCTCGGCGTTTTCAAGGGAGAGCGGGTCCTCGGTGACGCTGACATAGAGTCGGCACGGGTTGCCACCGCCGTAGTAGATGTAGTACTTTCCGTCATGATAGACCGCGTCGCTGCATCCCTTCTTGAGGAGAGGAGCGTCTATGCCGGTGAAATGTATGCCGTCCGTGGAGTAGCGCACGCAGAGGCAGCCGGCATTGTGCGCCGTGGTATTGCCCTGATAATAGACATAGACAACTCCGTCCTTGCCCACCACAGGAGCGGTGTCGAGCAGATAGCCGTCGTCAAACGAGCCGGACGGTCCCACAGGAAGCACCGGATTGCCCTCGTACTCGGTCCACGGGCCGAAAGGCTTGAAGTCGGCAGCGTTCTGACGGTAAAGACCTATCTGGTCGCAGTAGTAAGGGACATCGCCGCTGCCACGGCAATAGAGCCACCAGTTTCCGTCCGGGGAATTGGCCGGGGAGAGGATTCCGGCGTTGGCGATGTGCTTGTTCCGCCAGCTTGCCGGGCCTTCCGGTTCAAAGACAGGATTGCCCTCGTAGCGCTGGAATAGGCATATATCCGTGAGGTCGTCGTCAGGACACATGATGTCATCGAAATACCATTCCTCTCCGGAAGAAGTGCCGCCGGCGTCGAAGAGAAGGACGATTTTCTGATACATATTGCTTTCAGGGTTCATGTCCGTGAAGTCGAACTCCAGTTCCTCCCACTCTCCGGACTTTGCCGTGACGACATCCGTGACTTCAAGCGCCTTGGGATTGCTTCCGCCGAGCTGAGGAGGCTCAATCTTGAAATAGACCTTTGCGCCTGCACGGGGTGCGAGCACTTTCATCCTGAAAATCGGGGCGTTGCGCGTGAAGTCCAGCTTGCGCGGAAGCGGCTCGCTCCACACGAGGTCCCATTTGTTGCCGGCAGTGACCACCTTGCCGCAGTGCTCCGAGCGGTTCAGTCCCTCGCGCTTAGGATTCGTTACCACGGAATAGTCCGGCCCTTTCGGGGTGAATGTCAGCGTGACGTTCTCGAAGTCGCAGCGGTTAAGGAAGCGGTTCTCAACGGAGGGTTTCCACGGATTTTCGTGAGTCCCCTGATTTCCGTCCCCGGCCGCCGAGCAGCCGCAGCCCAGACACATCACGGCGGCAAGCATAGGCAAGAGCATGGCTGTGATATTTTTCATTTTTGTCATCATATATTTATATGTATTGCTTCAGACAATGAGAAAATTTATCCCTAATTTGAGACAAGTTATTTTTTAGATTTCTTACAATTCCGGATAGCCATGATTCTGCTTCAGCTTAGGGTTGGCAAGCATCTCCTCACGCGGTATCGGGAACAGAAGCCTGTCAGTGTCGTTAGTAGGCTCGTGGAGGAACCATTCCTTCGTGAGGAACTGCCCGAAGCGGATGAGCTGCTGGCGGCGATGCCCCTCCTGACAGAACTCCCAGGCGTATTCCTGAAGAAAGCGGTCGTCGTCAAGCTGCGCCACAGTCACCTGCTTGTCATCGGTGAAATTTGTGAAGGCACGCTTGCGGACGCTGTTAATCAGGTCGCAGCACTCCTGCGCCGCCGCTCCCCCGTTCTTCCAATACAGAGCCTCGGCCTTCATGAAGAGCACATCGGCGTAGCGGAAGAGCACGAAGTCGTTGCTCAGGCGGTTCAGCGCCCCGGTGCGGATTTCATATTTCTGCATCCTAACGCCAGTTGCCTCTCCGGTGGTAGGGATGGCATCTCCCTCGAACAAAGGCACTTCCTTGGTGTGGCAGAGCGGCTTGCCCTTGTCGCGGGAATCCCACGGGTCGCAGTAGAGAAGCGAGCCGGGCTTGCCGGTGTATGCCCCGGTGTTGTCGTAGAGCTGCCCCTCGAACCACGACTTTCCGTAGCGCAGGTCATCGGGGTCGTAGCTCATGGCAAACTCAGGAGTCGCGCAGCATCCGCCCCAGTACTGGGTGACGGTGTTGGCGTGGTAGCAGTATTTCCAGTGCATTGTCCAGAGATGGATGCGGAACGGCTCCGAGTTGTCGTATGTCTCATCGTTGCAGACGGCCATTATGATTTCGCTCGAATTCTGGTTTTCCGTGACGAACGACGCCTTATAGTCCGCCTCAAGCGAATATTTTCCCGAAGAGATGATTTCGTCGCAGAGCTCAGCGACTTTGTCCCACGCATTTCCCTCAACTGTCACGCCCCAAGCCTCCGCATTGAGATAGCATTTCGCAAGCAGGCACTTGGCTGCACCGCTGTCCCAACGTCCGTAGGCCTTGGCGAGAAGATGCGGGATGCACTCCTCAAGTTCTGTAACCACGAAATCGAAGACCTCCTGACGGGAAGATGTTTCCGGAAGAAAGTCCTCCGGCACGTCATATTTCGTCTGAATAGGCACGTTTCCGTACATATCGCAGAGAACCCAGTACCAGAACGCCCGCGCCACGCGAATCTCGGACATCATCTCCTCCTCGGAGTCAAGTCCGGCGTTCGTGAACTCATAAATCAGCCTGTTGCAGTCGTTTATGCAGCGATAGGCCTTTCTCCAGTTGTTCAGTACATGAGCATCTGTCCACTCCCAGCGGTGCTGGTTCAGGCGGTAGTAAATCCCGCCATCGTACCATGAGCCGCCTCGTTTCGGTGTCACCCACAGGTCCGCCATCTCCTCGTTGGTGTAGTACCAGCAGCCTTCCTTGTGGACATCGTTTCCGCAGTAGAGAAGCCGAAGGTCGGAATAGAGCTTTCCGATGGCCGCCGGAACGTCGCTCGCGGAGAAATTGGCATAATATTCACCGGCGGTCATGTCCGAATACACAATCTCGTCCATACTGCACGAGGCACAGGAAATCAGGACGGCGACTGCCGCATATATTCTCTTTTTCATCATATTCCCATATTTCTAAAATCCCACTTTCACTCCGAAGGAGAAGGTCCGCGTCGTCGGATATGTCGATGTGTAGTCGATTCCCGGCGCGAGACCCATGAAATTGACTTCCGGGTCTATGCCCTTGTACTTCGTAAATGTGCAGAGGTTCAGCCCCGAGAGATAGAGCCTCAAAGTTCTGACAGGACATTTTCTGCCGAACTTGAAGTTATATCCGAACGTCACGTTGTCGAGTTTCACGAAATCGCCGTCCTCGACATAGTAGCTCACATACGCCGGAGAGGTCGTGGCCTTGATTCCGTACTCGCCTCCGTATGGCTTTTCGAGGATTGAGACCGGGTAGTTGTACTGCTGCCCGTGCTGCCATGTCTCCCAGAGCATACGGTACTGGTTCAGAATCTGATAGAGGAACGCTCCGCGGAACGAGAAGGAGAGGTCGAAGCCCCTGTAGGCCATAGAGACCGAGAGAGCCGCGTTCACTTTCGGGATTCCGTTGCCGATAATCTGACGGGATTCCTCCTTTCCGTAGGCTCCTCCGTCGATTATCCATGCGCCGTTTTCCTTGATTCCGGTGCTCTTCCAGCCGTAGAAGTCGCCGATTTCGCCACCCTCCTTGAC
>CAVBPI010000050.1:3920-8446 GCA_963596955.1 bacterium
CTCCTTGACGAGGTGGGTCGATTGCTGGACAGGAGAGCCCGTGGAGCCGACCTCCATGAAGTCGCGCTGATAGCGGTCGTTGGAGAGGCTGACGAGCCTGTTGCGGTTGTAGGAGACATTTCCGGTGAGGCTGAGCGTGAAGTCGCGGGTCTTGACCGGCTGTCCGGATAGCATCAGCTCCACGCCCCGGTTTGAGATTGAGCCGACGTTCGCATAGATTGTGGATGCGAGGTTCGGCGGCATAGGGACGCTGTAGCTGTAGAGCAGGTCCTTGGTATTGCGCATATAGAGGTCAAGCGTACCGCTGAAACGGGAGCCGAACATGGAGAAGTCAAGTCCTATGTTGCCCTCGTGCTTTTCCTCCCACTTGAGGTCAGGGTTGGCAACCGCCGACGGGGATATGGTCCAGATGTACTTGCCGTCCATTGAGACGGGGTTCGAGTACTTGTAAATCATCTGCGAGAGATATGGTGACGAAGGCTCGACTCCGGTCACTCCGTAGCTGAGCCTGAACTTCAGCTCGTCAAGCCAGTCCTTTGCTCCGCTCATGAACTCCTCGCTGCTGATTCGCCATGCACCTGACGCCGACCAGAACGCGCCCCAGCGGTGGTTCGGGCCAAACTTTGAGGAGCAGTCCCCGCGCAGGGAGAGGGCAAGGACATAGCGGTCGTCGTAGCTGTAGTTCACGCGGCCGAAGAAGGACATCAGACGATTCATCGAACGGGCGGACGACATGGTGGCGTTGCCCTCCTTGAGAGCGAGTCCGAGCCCCATGTTGTTGTACTCGAACTTGTCGGTCGGGAAGTCGTAGTTATAGCCGGCAAAGTTCTGAGCGTCATAGCTGTACCAGCTGTAGCCTCCGACGGCCGTAAGGTCGTGTTTTCCGAAACGCTCGCTGTACTGGGCGAACAGCTGGGCGTTCCACGTGAGGTTCATGCTCGTGTTTCTCCATGCCTGACCGTTGCTCTGATTCTCGTCAAAGAACTTCGTGGCGTAGGCTCCGTTGAAGTGATAGAACAGCTTCATTCCTCCGACGGCATTGACTGTGAGGCTCTTCAGCGGAGCCCATGTCAGTTTGCCGTTTGCTGAAAGCTCGTTCCAGTTCACGTCCTCGCGGAACTCGTTTATCGAGCGGGACGGGTTGGGAACGCCGGCGAAGATGGAGTAGTCTCCCGTAGCCTCGTTGCGGACAGGAGAGGTAGGGTTGGCAATCAGCGCTCCGAGGTAGGCGTTCTCCTCCGAGACCTGATGTCCCCTCGCGAACACATCACTGAGGTTCGCGCTCACCTGAAGACGGTCGCCGAAAAAGGAGTGGTTCGTGCCGACGGACATATTCAGCTTGTTCAGGTCGGAACCTTTCATGATTCCCTGATGGCTGTTGTAGGAGAGGTTGGCGTAGTAGCGTCCGCCCTCGCGTCCTCCATTGAAGGAGAGGTTGTGGTAATGGCTTATCGCCGGGCGGAACACTTCCTTGCTCCAGTCGGTCTCATAGCCGTTGTCAAGCGGGGTGAAAGCGCCATCGGAGAGCTCCTTGAGATTCTTGTAGTCGGAAGGAGAGAACACCTTGATTTTGTTGGAGATGTTGTCAACAGACATATAGCCGTGGTAGAGGATGGTGTTGGAGTTTCCTGTACCACGCTTCGTGGTTATGAGTATGACACCGTTGTTGCCCTGAGTTCCGTAAATCGCGGCCGCGGCTCCGTCCTTGAGCACATCGACGGAGAGCACGTCGTCCTGAGTGACATTGTTCAGGCTTCCGCCTATGATTCCGTCAATCACAATCAGCGGCGACTGCTCGGACATGAGGGTGGAGACTCCGCGAAGCATCATCTGCGGGCTGCCCTCGTTAGGGTCGCCGGATGCAGTGGAGACGGAAAGTCCCGCGACGCGCCCCTGAAGCATCTGCAAAGGAGAGGTCACGGCTCCCTGCACGAGCTCGTCGCTCCGGACACTCGCCACAGAATTGGCAAGGGTGCTGCGCCGTATGGTTCCGTAGCCGATGACGACGGTTCCGTCTATCATCATGTTCTCTTCCTTCATCACCACCTTGGCAAGAGCCTTCGCGTCGGAAGCCGCAATCTCGACCGTCAGATAGCCGAGGCAGCTGAACACTATTGTCCCGTTTTCCGAATCAGGTTTCAGGCGGAACTTGCCCTCGGAGTCCGTGAGAACGCCGTTGGAAGTGCCCTTTTCCATCACGGCCACGCCTTCGAGCGGCTTTCCCGCTTCGTCCGTGACCGCGCCTCGGATGCGCGTATTCTGCCCCTCCGCCACCGAAAGCGAGGCAGAGAGGACAGAAACACACAGGACAGCCGCAATTTTTATGAAAATATCTCTCATATTATCAGACATTTGAGGCTTTCCCCGATGTAATTATTCCCTGCAGAGACGGATGTTGTCGAAGAAGAATTCCTCTCCGCCCTCAGTCTCGACTCCTGCGTCGAAGAGTATCACGAAGTTGCGGAACGCTCCGTCAACCGGAGAATAAGGTTCATAGTCAAACGTCAGGGTCTCCCATTCGCCGACCTTGGCGGTCTTCACTGTCGGAATCTCTATCGCACTGACATCGTCTCCCTCAATCTTGAGATAGACTGGAGAACCGGCCTTCGGGGAATATACATCCACCTTGACTATGTAGCCGTCCTTTGAGAAATCGAGATATTCCGGAGTGTCGCCCTCCTGCTTCACGCCGAAGTAGGTGCTCCATGTAAACTCCCACTGAGCGCCGCTTGCGGTGACCTTTCCGACTTTTGCCGAGGTGTTGCCGCCCTCTTTGGCCGGGTTGTCGGCGAGTTCGAACGAGCAGCCGTTGGAGCCGGTCCATGTCAGCATTCCGCCGTCCTCGAAGTCTTCGAGCAGACGGTATTCTACTTTAGGCGGCTCCGGAGTTTCCTGCTCCGGCTTCGACGGATTCTGTTCCTGCTTTTCGCATGATGCGAAGTTTACCATAAGTACGGCCGCAGCCGCAAACCAAAATGCCTTTTTCATAATGAACTGAGTTTAAGTTTAAATGTTATTGTTTGTATGTTAGTTATCAATTTTCGCCATTTGCGTATGTGTGGCGGAGGCAGCTCCGGACACTTAGTCCAGCTGCCGTGAGGATTACTCCGCGCTATGTTTCCCAACCATAGGGAACTCGGTGATTCTGAGGACGGTGCAGCCGTATGGAATCAGCTCTATCTTCTCGCGTTTCTTTCCCGCGCGAGGCTTGAACATGATGCTGTAAGGCATCGGGCCGGCCATTCCGTTGTATTCCTTCCAGCTGTTGAAGCGGACCGCCTCGGTGACTATGCTGCAAGGGGCGTTCTCCTCGTTCCACAGGAAGTCTTTCTTGAAAGACTCTTCATTGCGGGAGAATGCGTAGTGCTTCTCCAAATCGTCCTCCGGCACCTGCACAAGCGCATAATTCCATGGCGCTTTGGCCTTATATTCATAGTAGAACTTTCCCTGATTCGTCCTCGTCTGCCCGATTTCCACAGTCCGCTTTTCAGACGGAACCTTCAGCGCATAGACCAGCGGTCCCCTCTCCACGGCGCGGGCATTCTCCTTCCAGAGGGTAAGGCGTATTTCCGGAGTGAAACCGAGCGTAAGCACATCTCCCTTTTTCCATACTCGCCTTATAGTCAAGAGATTGTCAGCGTCCGGAGTGGCGGCGACCTCTTTTCCGTTCACGCGGACAGTCGTCCCCACGCTCCACGACGGAACACGCACGACAAACGGAAACTCGGCCTTCCGCGACATTTCATCAATTCTGAAAGTGACCGTCTCCTCGAAGGGATATTTCGTCGTCTCGCTGATTTTCACATCGACGTCGCCGGCAACCCGCGTCCTCACGCAGCTCGGGGAATACACCGTCGCGGCAAGTCCGCCGTCGTGCGTCGCATACCAGAGATTCTGGGTGAACTTCGGCCAGCCCTGATGCATATTTGAGGTGCAACACGGGAAACCGGTCAGAAGCCCGAAGCAGCCGTCCAGTCCGGAATGGTTCACGTCGAAGTTGGACGCGCGTTCCATCACACTTATCTGGTTCACCTGCTGGAAGTACTGGCGCGTCATGTAGTCGTCGGTCGTCTGCGCCGGAAGCGCGTTGAACGCAACTTTCTCAAGCGTCTCGGCAAAGCGGGGATTGCCGGTTATGCGGTACATCATCTCCAGCGAGTACATATATTCGACGATTTCGCACAGTTCGATTCCCTGCGTCGGGTCGTTCCCGTGGATGGCCTCGTCGCCGCTGAACATCCCGTTCGGATAGCCGTGGAAACGCTCAAGGTCGTTCATGGCGCAGGAGACTGCCTCAAGATACTTGGGATTGCAGTCGTGCTGCCAATAGACTATCGGAGTCTTTATTCCCTGCGCGAGGTTCACGCTGTGGATGGAGCCGACCCTCGTCAGCTTGTCGTGAGCGAGGAACATTTCCGTGAAAGGTTCGGTCTGGGAATATATGATGTCGCCGAGTTCGATGAGAAAATCGTCGCCGGTTATGGAATAGAGCCAATATATTGAGCTGAGGTTCTCGCTGCCGCGAT
>CAVBPI010000050.1:8456-11063 GCA_963596955.1 bacterium
GCTTCTCGCGGATAGTCGCAAGCTGATAGCGGAAATAATTGGTCATAAGCTTTATGACGCGCTCGTCCCCGGTCGCGGAATAATGCTGCTGGAGCACCTTGAGGGCGACCATCCTCGGCCACCAGTCCTGACAGTTGTTGCGCTGGAGACCCTTTTCCGGAGCATAGTCCTTGCACGGGCCGAACTGCCCGTTTTCCTGCCCGCTCGCGAGCATCCATTCAATCCACGGGCGCGCCTTGGCCTTGAGCTCTTCGTCGTCAAGTATGTACGCGAGCGGAAGAAGCCCGTCAATCCAGTACGGTCCCCTCTCCCACTGGTCGCCGTCGCCTCCGAGCCAGCCGTTGCGCGGTCCCATGACCTCGGGATAGAGCTCGTCAAGATGGCCTGTGGCTCCGTTCTTCTGCCTTATGAGCATTTCCTTGAGCCAGCCGTCTGCTGAGATGCTTCCGAGCGGAAGTTCAGTGAAGCGGGGCTTATGCAGCGGGATATTTTCCGTGTTGTCATTTGCCGCAGGGGAATTTGCATCCGTGAAGTCTTTTGCGACAGCCGAATCATTAGTGCAGATGACGGTCTTGGCGTCCGACGGAACGGCGCAGAGCAGAAGCAGCGACATTGCCGCCGGCAACACGCGGTTCCAAATGTGGTTGAAAATAGGGCTTTGTGAATTCATGTCCTTTATCTGATGAAACTTTGTTTGTCGCAAAGTTAGCTTCATCGAAGTTCAAGGACATAGACAATCATTTCAAACAAATGGACTATTTTTGCATAATCGCGGACGGGGCGGTTTCGTTCTTCAGGAGTTCCCTCATCCTGTCCATATACGGTGCGACGTGCTCGAAGAACATCCCGTAACCCTCGCAGAGCACATTGAGTCCCGTCTCGCCCGATTCGGTTTTGTTGAACCGGTGCTTGGGGCATTCCCCGTGGCAGGCGAACCACCACCGGCACCGTGCGCATTTCGACGGCAATCCATTACGCTTGTCGATTCCGAAGGCGAACTGCTCCTCCGAGGTCATCAGCTCTCGCAGCGGGGTCTCGAAGATGTTTCCGAGACGGTATTCCGGATAGACGAAATGGTCGCAGGCATATAGGTCGCCGTTATGCTCCACGACGGCGTTTCCTCCGCAGGTCTCGGCATAGGCACAGGTTCCCGGCGCGGCTCCGCACCATGAGGCGAGCGTGCAGTCGAAAAGATTCACGAAGACATTGCCGACATCGTTGCACACCCATTTGTCGAAGATTTCGCACATGAACCTGCCGAACTCCCTCGGGCGCACAGACCACGGAGCAATCTCCGCTCCCTCCTCATCCGGAGACACGATGAACGGTCTCGCTCCGCGCACCGGCCGCCCCGAAGGCCGCTGAGGCCATTTCACGTGCTCAACCACCGGCATGAACTGCATGAACCGCGTCCCAAGCCCCTTCAGGAAGGCATAGACCTCCGCTCCCCTGCCCTCGCAGGCCCTGTTGATGGTGGACATCGTGTTGTATTCCACTCCATATTTATAGAGCAGCCCGATTCCGCGCATTACCTTGGCGAAAGTCGGCGCACCGCCCTTGTCCTTGCGGAACTTGTCGTGTATGTCCTCCGGTCCGTCAATGGATATTCCTATCAGGAAGCCGTTGTCCCGAAAAAATTCCGCCGCCTCCGGAGTTATCAGAGTTCCGTTGGTCTGCAACGTGTTGAGCATATTTTTTCCCGCCCCGTACTTTCTCTCAAATTCCACGGCTTTCCGGTAGAAGTCAAGTCCGAGCACAAGCGGTTCCCCTCCGTGCCAGTTGAAGCAGATGTCCTGCCCGTCGTTCGCCCCGATATATTCCCGTATGCACTTTTCCAGCATCTCCACGCTCATCCTCGGCTCGCGGCCGCCGTAAAGTCCCGCCTTGTCTAGGTAGTAGCAGTAGTGGCAATCCAGATTGCACAGCGAACCCGCCGGCTTGAACATGAGGCTGAACGACAGCGGTCCGGTCATGCGCACCGCGTCGGAAAAAGTGAGGCTGTCCTTGAATGTACGTGGCATAAATTTTACCGTTGAAAGAGATTGCTGATGATTCGTATGGGTTTATTGAGCCAAAAGTACATAAAAACATCGGTTTTATGAAAATAATCCCGAATTTTGACGAGTTTTGAGAAGTATGCGTATGCCGCGATATGCAAAACGGAATATGTAAAAATGGTAAGGATTTCCGCTTTCGGGATATTCCGTCATCCGGCGCATTGCATTATCTTTGCACCGTGAAAATCGGTTTCCGCAGATTCGTTGTACGAGGAAACGGTTTTCGGGATATTCGTAATATATAAATATAAGGTATATGATACTCGAAGGAATTAAATCACCTGACGACGTCAAGAAACTTGATGCGACTGGGCTTGAAACTCTTGCTACGGAAGTGCGCAATGCATTGATTGACAAACTGTCGGCTCATGGTGGTCATGTCGGGCCGAATCTCGGAATGGTGGAGGCTACGGTCGCGCTGCACTATGTTTTCGACTCGCCGAAGGACAAGTTCGTGTTCGACGTCTCGCACCAGTCATACGCGCACAAGATGCTTACGGGCAGGGCTGAGGCGTTCACGGACCCGGCTAAATATGACGATGTTTCGGGC
>CAVBPI010000051.1:0-3667 GCA_963596955.1 bacterium
CAATTATTCAGGCTTTGGGGCTCGTGGCGGCCGGGGCCGTGGTCGGCATCATTATGGGAAAGTTTGCAAAAGGAAATGAATCCGAAGAAAGGGAATCCGCAGAAAAGATGTTCATCGGAAAATCGGAAATCAGGGTAGAGGACGGGAAAATGACTCCTGAAGTGCTGCTTGCGCTCGGAAGGCTCTCGGATCCGCAGGTGTCGCCGGACGGAAAGAAGCTGCTCTATGGGGTGTCATACAATTCCATTGAGGAAAACCGCTCGTGCAGAAACTTGTATATCAGCAATATAGACGGCAGCGACGCGCACCTCGCCACCCGCTCCGGGAAAAGCGTCAGCAACGCACGCTGGAGCACGGACGGGGAAAAGGTCGCCTACCTCATGGGCGGACAGATTTACATCGCCAAGGTACGGAAGGACGGAACGCTCGGAAAGGGCAGGAAAGTCAGCGACATAGCCGCCGGAATCGGTGAGTTCAAGCTCTCGCCGGACCAGTCTCAGGTGATATTCCTCTCCACGGTGCAGGGGCGTGTCAAGACTCCGGGGCAGATTTATCCGGACCTTCCGAAAGCCGAGGCTTACGAGACGGAAACGATGATGTACCGTCATTGGGACCATTGGGTTGAGGAAATCCCGCACAGCTTCGTGGGCACCTTCGACTGGGACAAGGGGCTCGGGAACTTCTTTGACATACTCGGGAGCGAAGGCGCTGAAGACGGCGGTGTCTCCCCTTACGAGCTTCCGACAGAACCGTTCAGCGGGCTTGAGGAACTGTGCTGGAGCCCTGACGGGACGCGGATTGCCTACTCCTGCCGGAAGAAGGATGGACGGGAATATGCGTTTTCGACAGACACGGAGATATACATATATAATATACAGAGCGGAGAATGCGTGCGCGTTCCGATGGGCGGAGGATATGACACCGCTCCCGTGTGGAGTCCCGACGGCAGCAGGATTTGCTGGATTTCAATGGAGCGGGACGGCTACGAGGCTGACAGGCAGAGACTTATGGTAGCCGAAATTGACGGAATGAAAGTAGGGGCAATCCGCGAACTGAGTTCCGGCTTCAAGTACAATGTCGCTGAGCCGGTGTGGGACGAGGACTCGCGGCACATCTGGTTCAACGCTCTCACGGAAGGGCTTCAGGCGCTCTATATCACTGACTTTCAGGGAAATGTCACCCGCAAGACGGGAGAGGAGCTGTGGTACGACTTCTCTACTCCGTTTTTCATCGACAGGACTGACGGCCGCGAAATCCTCTACACCACATGGCAGAGCATGGACTTTCCTACCGAGATAGTCGCGTTCGACACGGCGACTCAGACCGGCACAAAGGTCACCGACGAGAACGGCCATATCCTCTCGCAGCTCAAGGAGCACAAAACCGAGGCAAGGATGGTTAAGACCGTCGATGGAAAGGATATGCTGACATGGGTCCTGTTCCCGCCTGAGTTCGACCCGTCGAAGAAATGGCCGGCGATAGAAATCTGCCTCGGAGGGCCTCAGGGGACGCTGAGCCAGGGATGGTCCTACCGCTGGAACTACCGGCTGATGTGCTCGCAGGGCTATGTCGTCGTCCTGCCAAACCGTCGCGGAACGACCGCGTTCGGCCAAGAATGGTGCGAGCAGATTTCCGGCGACTACTGCGGCCTGAACATCCAGGACTACCTCAGCGCGGCACGCGAGCTCAAGGCCGAGCCATACGTCGGAAAGATGGCGGCCTGCGGGGCGAGCTACGGAGGCTACTCGGTCTATTATCTCTGCGGGGTGCACGGCAATGTCTATGACGCCTTCATCGCCCACGCCGGAATCTTCAATCAGGAACACATGTACATGACCACCGAGGAGATGTGGTTCCCGACATGGGACAACGGAGGAGCGCCTTGGGACAGCAACCCGACCGCCCTGCGCCACTATGCGAACTCTCCTCACAAGCTCATCAGGAACTGGCACACTCCCCTTCTGGTCATCCACGGAGGAAGCGATTTCCGCGTGCCTTACGATCAGGGAATGGCGGCCTACAACTGCGCTCAGATGATGGGCGTGCCGTCCGAGCTGATTGTCTTTCCGGAGGAGAACCACTGGATTCTGAAGCCGCAGAACGCCATTTTCTGGCACAGGAGCTACTTCAGCTGGCTTGACAGGTGGCTCGGCAAAGCCGAATAGCCGGAAGTTTGGAACATTGCCACGAACCGGGATACCGGTCGGAAAGGCAGGAAAGGACAAGATATGGGAAGGCTGAAAGACAATGAATTTGACGTCATAATCATAGGCGGAGGAGCGACCGGAGCCGGAACGGCAAGGGACTGCGCGTTGCGCGGGCTGCGTGTGCTGCTTGTCGAGAGGAATGACATCGCGACAGGCGCGACGGGGCGGAATCACGGTCTGCTGCACAGCGGCGCACGCTATGCCGTGACGGACACGGAGTCGGCCGCCGAATGCATACGCGAGAACATGATTCTCAAGCGCATCGCCAAAGGCTGCGTGGAAAGGACGGAGGGGCTGTTCATCACCCTTCCGGAGGATGACCTTGGCTATCAGGCGAAGTTCGTGGAGGCCTGCCGCAAGGCCGGGATAAAGGCCAAGGTGATTGACCCCAAAGAGGCGCTCGCGATGGAACCGTCCGTGAATCCGTCTCTTATCGGAGCGGTCGTGGTGCCCGACGGGGCGGTTGATCCGTTCAAGCTGACTGCCGCCAACATGACCGACGCGAAGATTCACGGGGCGAAAGTGCTGACCTACAGCGAGGTGCTTGAAATTGTAAAGGACGGTAATACTGTCAAGGGCGTAAAAATCCGCAACAAGCGCACCGGCGAGGTTGATACCTTCTACGCTCCCGTCACGGTCAATGCCGGAGGCATCTGGGGACAGGGCATCGCGCGGATGGCAGGGGCCACAGTCACGATGTTCCCGGCCAAAGGGTCGCTGCTGATTTTCGGACACCGCGTGAACAATGTCGTCATAAACCGCTGCCGCAAGCCGGCCAACGCCGACATCCTCGTGCCCGGAGAGACGATTTCCCTGATAGGAACGACGTCTGACAGGGTGGGGATAGAAGAGGTTGACAGCATCCGCGTAACGCCGGAGGAGGTGAAGGTTCTGCTCGAAGAAGGACAGAAGCTCTCTCCGGTGCTCGCGCAGACCCGCATCATTCGCGCCTACTGCGGAGTACGTCCGCTCGTCGCCGCTGACAACGACCCGTCAGGGCGCAACATCAGCCGCGGCATAGTGCTGCTCGACCATGAGACGAGGGACGGAATCTCAGGATTCATAACCATCACCGGAGGCAAGCTGATGACCTACAGACTGATGGCCGAATGGGCGACCGACCTTGTCTGCAGGAAGCTCGGCATCAGGAAAGGCTGCGTGACGGCAATCCGGCCGCTTCCAGGCTCAGGACCGTCCGAAAAGCCGGCCTCGCCGCGCTCTGCCAAGGACGAGAGCCTCATCTGCGAATGCGAGAAAGTTTCCCTGCGCAAGGCCGAGAATGCGATTGACACCATGCAGGTGACTAACATGATTGACCTTCGCCGGCGCACGAGGCTCGGAATGGGCACCTGTCAGGGTGAGCTCTGCGCCTGCCGCGGTGCCGGGCTGCTTGCCCGCAAGAAAGAAAACCCGACACGGGCGAAAGAGGACCTGAAGGCGTTCATGAACGAGCGGTGGAA
>CAVBPI010000051.1:3677-10975 GCA_963596955.1 bacterium
ATTTGAATATCTTTTTGGTCTATATTCCTTTTTTCATCGGTCGAGTACTCCAGTACACTCCCTCTTCAAAAATGAATCTATCCTCAAAAATCTTATTCAAATCAATAAGGAATAAAAAATGAATTTTGACACAATAATAATTGGCGGGGGACTAACGGGACTGCTGTGCGGGATACGGCTGCAGCGGAAAGGGCAGAAATGTGCCGTCATATCCGCCGGGCAGTCGGCCATGCACTTCTGGTCCGGGGCGTTTGACCTGCTGAACAGGCTGCCGGACGGGACCGATGTCGATTACCCGCTGGAATGCATGGGAAAGCTGCCGCAGACACACCCCTATTCCGTAATCGGAGCGGACAAAATCCTCGGACACCTTCGTGAGGCGATGGAAATGTTCGGAAGCTTCGGATTTCGTACACATATCCCCGAAAGTCTCGGCAACATATTCAGACTCAGCTCAATGGGTTCCCTCAAGCGCTGTTTCATGACGATGGACGACCTTCTGACGACGGAAGCCCCCGAACAGCCTATCTGCCGCCGCGCCCTCGTGGCAAGTCCCGACGGGTTTCCGGATTTCAACACCGAGTTCGTGGCAAAGGGAATCGAGGATTCGGGAAGCCCGTGCAGAAGCGTGACAATACGCCTCGACGCGCTGAAGAACCTCCGGAAAAGTCCGACTGAAATGCGTGCCACGAACATTTCGAGAGTGCTTGACAGACCGACGCTCAAGGAATATATATCCCAGATTCGCGAAAAATACGACGGAGAGGACCTTGTTGTTCTGCCGGCGATATTCAGCCTTGCAGACTCAAGGGATGCGATTCAGATAGGCAAGGTCATGAACACGAAAGTGCGCTTTGTCGCCACGATGCCGCCGTCAGTGCCGGGAATTGAAATCCAGCGCGGACTCACGGAGCTTTTCCGAAAGTCGGGAGGGACGCTCTTCAAGGGCGACACAGTGATTTCCGGACGCTTCGACGGGGACAGACTCGCCTCGGTGCGAACCGCCAACATCAGCGACATGGAGTTCATGGCGGACAACTTCGTACTTGCCGGAGGAAGCTTCTTCAGCAACGGGCTGAAGGCCGACAGGGACGGAGTGTATGAGCCGGCGCTCGGCATCGACGTGGATGCTCCGCCGCTGAGAAAGGACTGGTTCGACGCCGACAACTTCTTCGGGAAGCAGAACTACACCGGCATCGGGGCAAGGCTTACTCCAGGAGCGGGATTACGGGCAAGCCGCGGCGGACGTGTCGTCGGGAATCTGCTTGTCGCGGGAAGCATACTCGGCGGCTGCAATCCGCTATATGAAGGCTGCGGAGGCGGAGTTTCAATCTGCACGGCACTGGAGGCCGCGGACAGCATAGTCGCAAAACAATGAACAGGGATATGAAAAGAGCCGACATAAGCAACAACAACTTCGAGCAGTGCCTCAAATGCACAATCTGCACGGTCTATTGCCCCGTAGTGCCGGCAAACCCGGCCTATCCCGGACCGAAGCAGGCGGGGCCGGACGGTGAAAGGCTGAGGCTCAAGAACAGGTCGTACTACGACAGTACGCTCAAATACTGCCTGAACTGCAAGCGCTGCGAGGTCGCCTGCCCTTCCGGAGTGAGGGTGGCGGACATAATCCAGAGCGCGAGGATAAGCTACGGGCACAGCATACCGGGACCGCGCGAAATTGCGCTCGCGGGCACGGACCTCATGGGCAAGGTCGCCGGAAGCATGGCCGGGGTCGTCAATCCCCTGCTCCGCACCGCTCCCGTCAAGGAACTCCTTCACGCCGTGGCCGGAATAGACAAGCGCAGGACCTTTCCGAGCTATGCGGACGAAACGTTCGAGAAATGGTTCCGCAAACACGCGCAGGAGGGACAGGACGGCTTTGACGAAAAGGTCAGCTACTTCCACGGATGCTATGTGAACTACAACTATCCGCAGCTCGGCCGGGACTTCGTCAGGGTGATGAACGCGCTCGGAATCGGAGTGAGGCTGCTTGAGCGCGAGCGCTGCTGCTCCATAGCGATGATTTCAAACGGGCTCATAAAGTCGGCGACGAGGAACGCGAGGCACAACCTGAAAGTCATGGAAAAAGCGCTCGACGAGACCGGGGAACCTGTTGTGGGAGCCTCATCGACCTGCATTCTGACCATGCGCGAGGAATATCCGAATCTTCTCGGCCTTGACAATTCACGGGTGAAGGACAGTCTGGAACTCGCAACGAAGTTCATTTACAAGAAGCTGGAAGAAGGAAGGGAACTCAGGTTCCGAAAGGACTACCGGGCAAGAATCGCCTATCACACTCCCTGTCACCTCGAAAGGCTCGGATGGGAGTATTTCTCAATCGAGCTGCTGAAGATGATTCCGGGGGTCGAGCTGACAGTGCTCGACAGCAACTGCTGCGGAATCGCCGGAACATACGGGTTCAAGAAGGAGAACTATGAAGTCGCCCAGACAATCGGAAAGCCGCTGTTCGACAGCATTGCTGCGGCTGAGCCGGATTTCGTCGCCTGTGATTGCGAGACCTGCAAATGGCAGATTGAGATGTCTGCCGGAGTGAGCGTCAAGCACCCGGTAAGCATTCTCGCGGAGGCGCTTGAAATCTGAGAAAAATTGTGTAAGTTCGCGTTCTCATTCTAAAAAACATGAAAAAACGAATTGCCTCGGAGCGAGAACCTTTTCGATAAGCGAGAGCAATCCAAATGAATTTGAGATTGCCGAGCGCAGAAAAGTGGCGATTAAAAATCGAAATATTTTTGAAAACATGGCAGGACAGACAATTGACATAGAGGAAATACTCCGCAAGAAATTCGCCGGCAAGGCTCCGCGCCCTCTCGTGAAGATGATAAAGCACTTGGTGCATCAGGACTTTATCAACGAATACCTCAAGCAAGGCTACGAGGGTGTGGAATTCTGCGAGAATGCGGTGAAGTACCTGAATGTGAAAATTGAGGTGGAGGGACTTGAAAATCTCCCAGACTCCCCTGACGCTAGGATGACCTTCGTTTCAAACCACCCGCTCGGAGGGGTCGATGGCATCGCTCTCGCCGGAATCATAGGGAGGAAATACGGCGGGCGTGTCAAGCTGATGGTGAACGACTTTCTCATGCACCTCGGCGGACTCGCCCCGCTCTGTGTTCCGGTCAACGCAAAGATAAAGAGGAAAGACGCCGGAATCGGCACGCAGAACCGTGACCTGCCGAGGCTGACGAACGAGATTTTCGAGTCGGACAACCAGGTTCTCATGTTTCCGGCGGGACTGTGCTCCAGAAAGATTGACGGGAAGATTCAGGACCTCGTGTGGTCGAAGGTATTTGTCGCAAAGAGCGTCGAGTATCACCGCGACATCGTCCCGGTGCACTTCATCGGCGAGAACTCCGGGCGGTTCTACAGGGTGGCGAACCTCTCGTCGCTCTTCCGCCTCAAGTTCAACATCGCCATGGCGTTTCTCCCCGACGAACTCTACCGCGCCCGCGGCAAGACTTTCCGCGTGGTCTTCGGGAAGCCGATTCCATGGCAGTCGTTCGACAGAAGCCGCAACCCCAAGGAATGGGCACAGGAGGTCAGGGCAGCCGTGTATGACCTCAAGCCGGGAAAGGACAAGGAATGATTTCTCAAGAGAACAAAAGCATAATGGAAGAGATGAAGGCAATAATAGCGCCGGTTGATGTCAATCTGCTCAAATCGGAGCTGACTCCCAAGAAGAAGCTGCGCAACACGAACAAGGCCGGGAACGAACTGTATGTCGTCACGGACAAGGACTCTCCTAATGTCATGAAGGAGATAGGCCGTCTGCGCGAGGAAACATTCAGGGACGCGGGAGGCGGAACCGGACTTGAGATGGACATCGACAGCTTCGACACGATGGACCCGCCGTGCATGCAGCTGATTGTCTGGGACCCTGACAACGAGGCAATCATAGGAGGCTACCGCTTCATATTCGGAACGGACGTGAGGCTCGACGACAACGGGCAGCCCATACTCGCGACTTCCCATCTCTTCAGCTTCTCGGAAAAATTCATCAGGGAATATCTCCCCTTCACCATAGAGCTCGGCCGCTCCTTCATTTCGCGGGAGTATCAGAGGATTCAGGCCGGCACCAAGGCCCTCTTCGCCCTCGACAACCTCTGGGACGGTCTCGGAGCGCTTATGATGCTGCGTCCGGGGATGAAATGGTATTTCGGAAAGATGACCATGTATCCGTCGTTCAACCGCTACGGACGCGACCTCATACTGCATTTCCTTCACAAGCATTTCCCTGACGACGAGAGCCTTGTGACGACAAAGAATCCCGTCATAATAGAGACTCCCGCAGAGAAGATGGACGCCGTGCTGACGGAAGAGGACTTCAAGGCTGACTACAGAATCCTGAACCGTGAGATACGTGCCCTCGGCGAAAACATCCCTCCGCTGGTGAACACATATATGGGAATTTCACCGTCGCTGAAGGTTTTCGGAACCGCGGTGAACGACGAGTTCGGGGATGTTGAGGAGACAGGTATCCTCGTGGATTTCAATGACATATATGAGGAAAAGCGCGCAAGGCACATCGACTCGTTCATCAAGGAACAGATTGCGCGGATAAAACTCCGGTGGCCGCATACCTTCGAGCGGTTCGAGGGCGAGATTGCCCAGAAAATCAGCAACCGGCGCAATGAGCGGTTCATGAAAATCTTTAATTGGCGCTCTAAAAAAGACTAAATATTATTCAGTCTTTTTGACTCTGTTTATCAAAGCCGTAGTCATCTCGGAAGTGTGCTCGGCGGCGGACTGAGTGAGCCACTGAAGGGCAAGCTCGCGGTTGCCCATCATGAAGCAGCCGAGTCCGATGTTGTATTCGAGGCAGGCGCGAAAATAGGAATCCTTTGTGGTGTCGAGGATTGACATCCAGTCCTTTACCGCCTCGTCCCACTTGAAGTCGAGAGCCTTCAGAAGCGCGCTGTTCCATGCGCCGTCCTCGCTGTACCATATTCCAAACTCCTCCTCTCTCCATGTCGGGACAAAGGAAGAGGAAATCCTGTTGCCGATGTTCTTTCCGGAAACCGAAGCGTCCGTTCCCGCGTCGGCGGCAATCGTGAATGACTTCACCGTCGCATTTTCCCCGCCGAGGGAGTCGTAGCACCACAGGGGAAGCCTGATGCCACCCGGACGGTAGCCCTGCTCAAACTCCGAAGGATGCCCGAACAGGAAAACCACGTCGGCGTCTGTCTTGAGAACCAGATTCACAAGAGAGTCAGGAGTCGCCATCTTCGCGAAGTCGTCCGTATATTGGACGGTGAAGAGCTGAGTCGAATCGCTCTCCGGGTAGGCCGCGTCCAGTTTGTCGGCAAGCGCCCCGGCGACTGAGCCGGTAAGCTGCATCTCCTCCCGGGTGAGCCCGTAGGGATAGACCAGAGCGACAGTCTTGCCTGTCAGGTTGAGACCGGACGAGGAAGGATACCTCATCTCCATGGTCATGTTATACACCTGCGGAGAGCAGGAAACCAGCGCCGACACCGCCGCCGCAACGGCAGCGAACGTCCTCAAGCATACCTTAAAAGTCTTCATACTTCATGCCTATTCCAATGTCCGGACAAAATCCGCCGTAAGGTCGTAGTCGTCCGCGGCGGTAATCCGCACCTCGATGAAATGCCCGACAAGCGCCTGCGGATCTATGTCCCCGAACAAATCCGGACTGTACTTTACAAGAATCTCGCCATCCACCTCCGGTGACTCGAACTCGCTGCGGCACACGAGCATATCCTGCTCCGCGAACCAGGAATCCACGAGCACGCGCACAACCGACCCGACGCGGGAAAGATTATACTCAAGGGAAATCCCCCTCTGGAGTTCCATCAGCCCGTCAAGGCGCTTCTGCTTCGTCGAACTGCGCACGGTGTCCTTGAAATGCTCCGCCCCGTAGGTTCCCTCTTCCTCAGAATAAGTGAAGGCCCCGAGCCGCTCGAACCTTGCGTCGGCGACAAAGTCGAGAAGTTCGCGGAACTCCCGCGTGCCCTCTCCCGGATGCCCGACAATCATCGTCGTCCTCAGCACGACTCCCGGCACCTTCGAGCGCATCTTCGAGATGAGCTCCCGCGTCCAGAGGCCGCTGACATGACGGTGCATATTGTCAAGCACCTTGTCCGAAATGTGCTGCAGCGGTATGTCCATATAGCGGCACACCTTCGGGTTGTTCGCCATGATGTCGAGCACGTCCTCAGGAAAATCCGCCGGATAGGAATAGTGGATGCGAAGCCACTCAATGCCCTTCACTTCCGAGAGCCTTTCGAGCAGTTCCCCGAGCGCCCTGCGGTGATAGAGGTCGAGGCCGTACCAGGTCGTGTCCTGCGCGATAATCACGAGTTCGCGCACTCCTGTCCGGGCAAGGTTCTCCGCCTCCTCAACCAGCTTCTCCATCGGGACGGAGCGGTGTGCCCCGCGGATGTACGGAATGGCGCAGTAGGAGCAGCGGCGGTCGCAGCCCTCGCTGATTTTAAGGTAGGCATAGCTTCCGCTCCCCTCCGTGACAAGGCGCCTCTGTCCAAGACGCGGGTCGGGCACAACTCCGAGAGCCTTCACGACCTCGTCGGTGTCCCTCGCCCCGAGCCACAGGTCACCCTCCGGAATAAGCCCCGGAAGCTCGGAGGCATATCTCTGGGAAAGGCATCCGAAGACCACAATCTTCCCCACCTTCCCGGCCTTCTTCCTCTGAGCGACCTCAAGTATGGTATTTATGGACTCTTCCTTGGCGTCGCCTATGAAGCCGCAGGTGTTCACAAGAACGACATCGACATAGCCGTCGCCACAGCCGTTTTCTCCGCATATCTCATACGCATTCTCCAGCTGGGCAAGCACATGCTCAGTATCTCACCGTGTTCTTGGAACAGCCGCGAACTATCGACTGAAGCCTTCGTTTCCCGCCGCTTTGCATATATCACTTTGCATATTATCATAGGGACTATTTTTCTTCAGCCTCGTCTCCCGCATTCTCCGCCTCAGGCGTCTCGAAGTCGAGTGACGCATACTTCAGAAGGCAGTTGTACCAATCAACGACCTTCCTCATGTGAGAGACATAGAAGCGGTCTCCGTCATAGTCCGGAACGGCCTTGGCGAAAAGTGCCTTGATTTCATCCGCAGGAGCCTTTGAGGACGGTGCCTCGCCCCCGCCGAGGGCATCCTTCAGCCTGAGGAACACCTCGCTGAGCTTCATCTCGCCGTCAGAGGTGTAAATCGAGATGTCGGCAAGTGTGGTCATCCTGCTCGTGAGCGGGAAATTGCTGCGCTTCTTGTCGGAAAGGGATTCGGCAATGGCACCGTTACGGGCC
>CAVBPI010000052.1:0-698 GCA_963596955.1 bacterium
AAACTCTGTCAAATATTTGTGAAATTTGTCAAATCAACGAAGTGTCAAACTCCCGGCACTCCTTAAAAAGAGTCGGCTCTTCAGGACACGATGCACTCCCGAACCTCACATGCCGACGAACAACAGGCCGCTGTCCTTGGCGCGGCGTGCCACCGTGATGTACTCGCCCGGTTCGGCCTCAAGACAGCGGCTTTCAGACCAATCCAGAATCTAAAACTTTTTCGTTTCAATTTTCACGCAATTGTTGGCATTTCGTATTTTGTTCATTAACTTTGTCCCGTAATTTACAATTATGGCCGAGAACAATGCGACATTGGATGAGATTGAAACTTTCCTGAATGAATTTAAGGAAAAGGCAAGGGTGTTTGGCATCGTCTATAACATTGAAAAAGAAGAAAATTTGCAGACATTGCTGGAACTCGAATTGTTCGGGAGCACAAGAGACCGCTACATCATGTCCCTGAAACCGGAGGATTATTATCAGGGACCGGACGAAAACGATTATGACAAAGACGAAGGAAATGTATGGATGTTCGGAATTGGAATCAGGAAGAGAGGCAAAAGAAAAAAAATCCCGATTTATATCAAGATTTATGTAACAAAAGAAGAAAGAGCGGCAAATTATTGCATATCCTTTCATATTGCAAGATTTGAGATGAAATTTCCTTATAAGACACAAATATGACAAGTCCATTTAC
>CAVBPI010000052.1:710-10912 GCA_963596955.1 bacterium
GGACAGCAGCCCGGAGATTCAAATATGAGACATTGGTCTTTCGCGGAGAAAGTTACACAATAAAAAGGTTCTACTTCGAGTGTGACGACACGGGAAAGACATTCTCGAATGCGGAAGTGGATGACATGGCGATGAATGAAGTATATGTACAATATCGCGACCGACACGGCATTCCCTCTCCCGAGAGCCTCAAGAGGCTTAGACAAAAGTACGGTTTGTCGGCTCACATCATGTCCAGGATTGCCGGCATAGGAATAAACCAATACGGATTATACGAAAACGGAGAGATGCCGACTCTCGCCACCGGGAACACATTAGCTTCCCTTTTTGACAGGACAATCCTGCTCAGGCTGATTGACAGAGCAAAAAACAGGCTCGGAAAAGATTATCTCAAATCAAGGGCAAAGGTAGCGGATTACATTGAACCTCAGATTTTTATGTTGAATAAAGAGTATTATTCACAGTTCTATGAGACGATGGGAGCATCCGTGACACCGACCAATTACAGAATAAGAAAGGCGCGGTGGGTTACCCGCGCAGTAAAATGATGCCGTCATGAGTGAAACAATAACAGTCAGATTTAAACTTGCCTCCATTGAAGACGAGCGATGCAGCTTATCTCCGGACGAATTGGATTTCAGCAATCTGGCAGCCAATACGCTGAAATTTCAATACAAGACGGAAACCATAATCCAAATGTCCCTGAACACCATACTTGTCAAGGCAGATATAAGATATTTACACGAAAAACGGGAACTTCTGTCCGCAAGTGCGGTTTTCAACTATTCGGTTACAGGACTCGGACAGGCAATTATCGTTGACTTGGAGAACCAATGCATCAGCGTAAAGGCTGACATTTTTCCGTCTCTCCTTGAAGTTTCATACAATTCTCTGAGAGGAATAGTGTATAACAAAACGGCAGGAACCCCTCTTGCCCGATACCCCATGCCGGTTGTGGACACAAAGGAATTGGTTGCAAAGAACGGGATTACTGTCGAAGAGTAAAAATGAGAAAATATGGCCGGCTTGCCTACAGCGAGGCGCGGAAGGGGAAGAGGGGGAGGCCGGCGGAGTTGAAGACGGAGCCGGCGTGCCAGCCGCTGAAACAGTAGCGGGCCGCGGTCGGGGAAGGGACATCCGGGGAGGAAAACTCAAGGATGCCGTCGGGAAGGATGCGCAGCGTGGCCGGGACGAAGGTCTTGCCGTCGCCGGAAATCTCCGCGTATGGGATGTTGAAAGTCTTGCCGTCACTGGAAACCTCCGCGTTGTCAATGCCTTCCTTGACATGAAGCCCGGATGCGTCGGAGAGGGTCACGAGCAGCCTGCCGCCCTCGGCCTTCATGGACTCGAACGCAGGGCCCATGGGATTCACTGAATTGTCACCATATTCGTTGTGCAGCGCCCAGAGAGCGAAGCGTTCCGCAGGGACTTTCTTGTTCGGAAAATGGACGGTGCTTTCGCTGCCCACGTCGCCGAGGCCTATGATTCCGCAGTTGGGGATGGCCTTGAAGGCGGTCATCTGCGCGTTGCGGAGCAGTTCCGAGCCGCCGTTCGGGATGGGGCGGTTGTTAACCCACGGAGCCAGCTGGGCGAAATAGAACGGAATCCGTGCCGAACTGTCGCCCTTGCGTGCCCTCCAGTCGGAGACCATCACCTGAAGCAGGTGGGAATAGGACCAGTAGTAGTTGCAGTTGCTCTCGCCCTGAAACCACAGGATTCCCCTGAAACCGTAGTCCAGGACCGGGAGCAGCATCGCGTTCCAGCAGTTGGACGGGGCGCTCGGGCTGTTCTCGCCCGCCGAGAGCTTGTCGGAGTCCATATACTCGTTCTTCGCGAGCTTTGTGAACGACTCAGGCGGCATCCATCCCTCGATGCGCGTCCCGCCGTAGGCGCAGCCGATGATTCCGACCGGAACGCCTGTCGCCCTATGAATCCTCCGCCCGAAAAAGAAGGCTATGGCCTCGAAATTCCTCGCGTTGTCCCGCGAGCATTCCGCCCATGACGCCCCCTTCGTGTCATACCGCGCGGTGCGGGAAACGGCCTGCGGAACCTTGAAGTAGCGGAACTGCGGATAAGCCGCGTCGGAAAGTTCCCTTTCCGAATCCTGCACTGGTTCCGAGGCGGAAAAGCCCTTCATCGGATGCTCCATGTTGGACTGTCCGCTGCATAGCCAGACCTCCCCGACAAGAACGTCGCGGAGAATCTTCTCCCCCTTGTTGCCGTCCGTGATTCTTATAGTGTATGCCTTGTCAGAGCCCTTGGGAGTCCTGACCTTGGCAATCCATCTTCCGTCACTTCCCGTGACGGCCTCAAAGCTGCGGTCGGTCCATGAGGGCGACACCGTGACCTTCACTCCGCTGTCGTCGGTCCCGTAAATCGCCGCCTCCGATTCCTGCTGGAGGATCATGCCGTCGCTCATTATGTGCGGCAGTGCAAGCGCCGACTCCACGGTCTCGCCGGTTCCCGGCTTGTCCGGCTTGGACGGCCTTTCAGGCTCGTAGGAGCCGGAGACGCCGCAGGAGAGGGCCAGACGGAGAAAAATCATCGAGGTCACAAGTATATTCCGAATGTTCATAGCTCAAATTTCGCAATTATTCCAACTCATTGATTCATAAGGAGAGTTCATTCGCCCCTCCCGTATCTGATTTCATACATATTGTAGCCAGCCTCGCGCAGAGCGGCAACCGTCTCCGGATAAGGAGTGTCGCAGCAGTCCGTCAGGCCCACCTGAAAGTCCTCGCCGTCAAAGCGCCCGGTGCACGGCTGGTCGGAGAACTGATGCCAGTTGGTGCCTATGATGCACGGGTTCTTCAGGCACGAGCGCACGAAGTCGCCGTATGCCCGCGCACGGTTCTTCTGGCTGAACGTGGCCACCTGACCCGTGTGGAACAGGCCGCGGTCAAGGGCGCCGAAATGGAACTCGCCGTACATGACCGGCAGGTCAATCCCCGAAGGCAGGGAAAAAGTCTCGCGGGTGTAGGTGTAGTTGTTGTAGCTCATGACATCGACATATTCGGCCGCAATCCTCACCACGAACTCCGGCGCTCCCGCGAAGCGGCAGCCCATGTAGAGCTTGTCCGGAGCAACCTGCTTGAACACCTCACGAACTGTCTTGAAATACTGCCGCACAATCAGAAGCGACAGTTCCGAAAGGTCGGCGTCAGCGGCGCTCGGGAGAGACTTGCGGTTGGCAATCAGCGCATTCCAGTCCTCGAATGCCGTACCCCACGCCTTGTTGAGCGCCTCCACGCGGGAGTACTTGTCCATGAGGCGGTCAATCAGCACCAGCTTGCTCGCCTGCTTCGGTGAAGCCTTGAGCGCAAGGCCGGCCAGCATCGTCTGTCCTCCCCAGTTGATTTCATTATCGACATAGAAGCCCTGGCACCACGAATCCTCCAGCTGTGCCCGCCTGTCCTCAAGATGGGCGCGGACGCACATCGGGAAGAGGCTGTCGAACGGGTCGATGAAAGGCCACCATCCCCCTGAGCCTTCAAGGACAGGCCATTTCGGGCAGCCCGCGACCGGAGCGCCCAAATCGACCCTCTCGTTATAGACGGTCCTGTCCATGGCGCAGATTGCCGGGTCGGAGGAGTTTGCCATCGTGTTCATTCCCCAGCTGCGCAGTCTGCGGTGGGCAAGGTCGGCGAAGACCGCCTTATAGTCCTCGCCGTACTTGCGGAACGCATTGGCGGAGGAGAAGTCGTAGGTCTCACGGATGCCACGCGCCGTGTAATAGGGGTACAGGAGATTGTCACGGGTGAAATAGAAGCGGTAGAACGGGTCGGACTCATCCTCGGGCAGGCCGGAGAAATAGAACCTGCGGCCGTCGAGCGGAGTCACCGCAGAGGAGGTCGTCACACGCACGACGCCATGCGACCAGTAGAGATAACCCTCGGGGTCTATCATCCACCATTTTCCATCAATCTTCTTCACATAGAACTGCCCCGTCGCCTCATATCGCGGGCCGCCTTTCCACCCGCCGTAAATGTCCCAGTCCTCAGGTCCGGGATGCTCCGCAAGGTCCCTTTCCTCAGCACGCCTCGCACGCTTCAAATCCTTGTCTGAATGTACTTTGCCCGGCCAGTCCCTGTATCTGTACTGCCCGTAGGCATCCACGAACGGGAAAAAGGCCGCCGAGTCCAGCTGCATTGCCTTCGGAGCCGTGCGCTTTCCGCGGACAAGCTCTATGTCGGAGACGGTGAACTCCACCCCCGGTAGAAGGTCCACGCCGGCGATGACGATTGTGTGGACGTCCGAAAGGTCAATGTCATAGGAAAAGAGTCCGAGTTCCCGGGAATATGGCGTGCCGTGCATCAGGCGGAACGCTCCGTTCACCTCCGGATGCATCATGTCCGGACTCAGCGGAAACTCAACCGTCATGCGCGAGCCCGTCGGGACGTCGCCCACAGCCTCATATACTCCGGCCGTCGCCCTGTTCGCCCTGTCGCGGAATTCAGACTTGCGGCGCGAGTCGAACATATCGCAGACGAGATAGAGGGCCGTCACCCCGCTCCGGTTCTCCACGGTCAGCCTTATGGATTTATATTCCCTCAAGTCCCATTTGCCGCGCAGCATGATTCCCGCCTTCCACTGCTTCGAGACTATGTCAAAGCTTCCGTCGGTCTCGCTGACCGAACATCCGCCGACATTCACCATCGAGTCTCCGGAAGTTCCCGTCAGCCTGAGGTTTCCGCCCTCACGGGCATATCCCGCCAAGGAAAGGAGGGACATCATTGCGGCAATGCCTAAAATTCTGTATTTCATATATTTCAAAAGATATATTTAATAAATTCAGCGTCTCATTCCGTCTCCGACTGCCATTCATTGATTCCGTCCCTGACCCTGTTCCGGAACTTCAGCACATCATAGACGAAGGTGGTCGTTCCGTCGCCGTTGCTGTAGCAATAGTTCAGGGAAATCTCCCGGTCCTGAAGGAGGCGGGCGCCGTTGAAGCGGCTCGGATGTCCCTGAATCGGGTTTATTATGATGTCGGAGCCGTCGGCCGGAGAGACCATTATGTCGGAGCCGTCGAAAGTCAGCAGCAGCGAGCCCGTGCGGCCGCTCATGCGGTCGGTCCTGACGGAAACAGCATCTACGGTGGTAAGCTTATAGAGCTTTGAATCCGCCTGCGGAAGCGTGAGCTCATACTCGTCCGTCGAGAGCACCTCCCCGGTCGCGTCGGAGCGCACCACCGTCCGTCCGCCATGATACCAGTTCCCGTAAAAGCGGTTCTCGCATTTCACGGCGATGACCTCGAAGCTCTTTTCCTTCACAAGACGGTCGGCGTCGGCCCTGACGATTCTGAATCCCAGCGCGTAGCACGGCACAAATGCCTTCGGGTCAGAAAGAATCCCGTCAGTGGCGCGCACGGTTACCGTCGCGGTGTGCCGTCCCTTGCGTATGGTCAGCCCGTCAATTCCGTCAAGCTCATAATACCCCTCCGGAAGCGGGCTTATCTCCGTCACGGAGGCAAAGGCGTCGCTCACATAAGACTGGCTCAGCGCCCCGAGCCTGCCCATGCCCTTCAGACCGTCAAGCGCGGTGAACGACGGCGTCCCCTCCGACTCCGAAAAGGCGGAAAGGTCCGCGGAAAGCAGAGCGTCGTCATGTTCGACCTCTACAGCCCTGTCGCGGGAGTTGTCAACGACTCCGCCGAGAGCCACCGTAAAGTCGAACTTCATCCCCTCCCCGACCACGAACGTGCGCAGGTCGTACTGGTAGGCGGAATATATCCCCGTGTATTCATAATCCATCGTATAGTCGCCGTAGCATCCCGTGGCGAGGACACAGCAGACGGCGGACAATGCAAAAATCTTCTTCATATAATATACTCAAATTTCCTTAAGACAAGTCTATCTCCAGCTTTCCCAGCCCTCGTTCTGGACGAGGTTCGGGCAGCGGCGCACCTCCATGTAAGGAAGCGGAGCCCAAAGGGACGGATAGTTCAGTTTCTCGACAACGACGTCATAGTCAAAGACTTCCTCTCCGGAATATCCTCTTGTTATCCTCACCCCGTGAACAGGGACATTCAGGTCGGAGACGGAAGCGGCCCAGCGTCTGAGACTGTAGTACCTCTCACCCTCAAAGCAGGTCTCGACCCTCCATTCGTTCCTGACCAGAGCCGCGAACACATCCTTCCCTGAAGAGGCGCACTCGTCAAGATAGGGGTCTCCGGACGCCCCGAGCCCTGCGGTGTCCTCGGTGGTCCTGCGTGCGCGCAGCCATGCGAGGGCCTGCTTTGCGGAGTAGCCGAAAGTCGAGCTTTCCTCCGGTCCCACGGCCTCGTTGGCAGCCTCGGCGAAAATCAGGCACATCTGCGTCCAGCTCAGCAGGTGGACGCAGCGGTAGCCCGGCTGGACGGTCTGGTCGTAGGGATTCCACCCGCGGTAGAGGAACTTGCGGATGTAGTAGCCCGTGGGCGAGGTCATCGTCCCGCCCGGAGCGTCGGCGCCGTCGGCCTCGGTCTTGAAGGAATACATCTTCGCGCCGTTTGAAAGGCGGAGGACAGAGGAGCCGTTGTAGTAAATCGCCGCATAGAAGCGCGGGTCGCGCCCGTCGTAGGGCTTCTGCGGGTCATATCCGCTGCGGCTGTCCGTTATCGGGTAGCCGTTCGCCATCGGGAACGCATCCACAAGGTCCTGCGACGGGACGATGTTGGACTGACCGCCGAAACCGAGCGGGTAGCAGCACTTCTCGGTGTCGGTGGCCTTCGAGAAATTGGACGGCCAGACAATCTCGGCGCTGTTGCAGTCATACCACCTGAAGCCGGAAAGCGGACTGAAGCCGCCCGTGAGCGAGCCCTCCCTCTCAAGCTTGTGCCTCATGACGCGGGAGGCATAGAGGGCCGCGTTCCTGTACCTGTCCACGTCCCCGTCCGGATTGAACGCGGGGCTTGCCCAGAAGAGCCAGACCATGGAGCGGATGGCGTCGATGCAGACCCGGTCGAGGGTCTTGTAGCGCACGGAACCGGTCACGGGGAGGTTCTGAGCCGGGTCGTCCGGATAGTCGCGGTTGGAGTCCGGGAGATAGAAGTACGCGGAGTCGCAGTCGTCAAGAATCTGCTTCACGCACTCATCGACCCCGGCCCTGCGGACGCTCCCGACGTCGATTCTGTCGGTAGAGGTCGGCTCGGTCACAATCGGCACGCCCCACATTTCTCCGTCGGTTCCCCTTCCGGCAAAAGTGCGGAGGAGGTCGAAGCCGTACCAGGCGCGGAGTCCGAAGGCGCTGCCCTGCATCGTCCTGCGGTAGGCGGCGTCGGCCTCCATGTCAATCAGATAGCGGGCGCTGATTCCGGCGCGGTCCTTCAGGAAGAGGTTGGCGTAGTTTATTGCCGCATAGTCGCTGTTCCATCTGGAAGTGAAGGGATTGCCGGACATCAGGGCCGTCCCGTTCGAGAACTTGCGCCATGCCGCCCCTTCCGAGCGATACACGGCATCGTCCGTCGCGGCGGAAATGCCGAGGAGGTAGTTGGTTGCGTAGAGCGTCGGGATGAAGTCGTTGTAAATCTTATCGACATACCCGCGCAGCAGCTTGGCGTTCTCGTCGTAGTTGTCGTCGTTGTAGCTGCCGTCCGGAAGCGGGTCGAGGAAACTGCATCCCGCGGCCATGAGCCCCGGAAGAAGGACGGCTATGATTTTCGTGAGTTTCATTGTAGTCTGAGTGAAATGGGTTGAAAGGATTATATCATATCGTCAGAAAGAGGGCGCGGCGTCAGAAATTCAGCTTTATGCCTCCGGTGACCGAGCGCAGCAGAGGGTAGGAAGTGACCCCGGCGTCGATGCACTCCGGATCCACGTCCCTGATTCCGGAGAGCGTCAGAAGATTCTGCCCCTTGACCGAGAACTTCACGCCCTTAATCCACGACACGCGGCGCAGACGCATATTGTAAGACAGCTCGGCGCTCTGAATCTTGAACCACGCGCCGTTGCGGAGCCAGAAGTCCGAGCCGACGAAGTTCTGGTCAGAATGCACATAGTCAAGGCGCGGATAGTCTCCGCCGATGTTGTCGCGGACGAAGGCCGAATAGTTCCCGTCGCCCCATCCGTTCCAGAAATAGCTGTTGGTCATCGCGGTCTTTAGCCCCGCGCGTCCGGTTCCGACGACGTTCAGCTCAAGGTCCTTCCATCCGAAGCTGAGGTTCAGCGCATAGCTCAGGCGTGGGGCCGTGTTCCCGAGAATCACCTTGTCGTTGTCGTCAATGCGCCCGTCTCCGTTCACGTCCTCATACATCAGGTCGCCGATCTTCACCGCGGTCGAGATTGCAGGGACCGTAGAGAGCTGCTCCTCGTCCTCATATTTTCCTATGCAGCGGTAGCCCCAGTACGCATCCACAGGAGTTCCTGTCTTTTTCTGATATTCATAGAGCCATTCGTCGTCCGTCATCTTCTCGTATATAGCCTTATATGTCGTCGCGCTGAACGAGGCTCCGATGCGGAAGTCTCCGAAAGTCTGTGAATATCCGAGAGTGACGTCCATTCCCCGAAGGCTCTGCGCGGTGAAGTTGTCCATCAGCGCGATGCCGTTCAGTCCATATACCCCCGGAATCGTGGAGGATATATTCACTATCGAGTCATATATTTTCTTGTAATATGCGTTCACCCTTAACGAAAGGAGCCCGAGGAAGTCGAAGTCCAGCCCGAGGTCGGTCTGAAACACCTTCGGCCAGCCGAGACCGTGGTTTGCGAGACGGTTTATCGTCGTCTTGTAGGAAATCCAGCGGTTGGTGCCGAACCACGAGGGCTGGTCGGAAATCGGGCCGTACCACATATCTCCGTTGTAGGAGTAGTTGGAGCGGTACTGATATGGGGTTCCGAAGACGTCGAACTGCCCGCTCAAGCCTGTCTGGGCATGAATCTTCAGGCGGTCAATCCATCTGACGTCCCTGAGGAAAGCCTCGTTCGAGGCCACCCACGCGAGTCCCGCCGAAGGGAAGAAGGCGAAGCGGCGGCCCCTCTCGTAGCGGGACGAGCCCGCGTACTGGGCGACGAGTTCGACGACATATCTGCCGGCGTATGAATACCTTGCATCCGCGACGACATACATCTGCCTCTGGTTCTGCGCCTCGCCCTTGCAGGATGCGCTGTTCATCGAGAAGGTCGCGCCGGCGCTCACGCCGTGACGTCCGAAGCTGCCCTCGTATGAAAGCCTCTCGTACATCGACAGGGACTGCCAGGTGTAGTTGGAGAGGGTGGATTTGCCGGAAGCCTTGGCCCCCTTGTGCGACGACTGCTCCTGAATGCCGGCATCCGGCGACCAGTACCAGGCAATGTAGTCGTCGTTCTTCCCTATGGTCGTCTGCGCGAAGTTGGAGGCGGCGAGCCAGGTGCGGGACTTCAGTCCTCTGAGCAGCCACGAGAAATCAGCGTCGAGCGCGACGTCCATAAGGCCGGAACGCATCCTGTCGGTACGGAAGCCTCCTTCCTTCATGAGGGCATAGTAGTTCTGCGTCCATGACTTGCTCACCCCGTAGGCGGTTCCCGCGCCGTCGGGAAGTTCGAGTTCAAGCGGGTATGCCACAGCAGGAACCGTCCGATAGTCGTACCAGGATGTCCTTCCGGAACGCCGGAAATAGAGCATTGAGGAAAAATCGACCGAGACCTCCATCCATTTCCCGACCTTCACTCCGAGGCCCGCCGTGAAGTTGAAGCGGCTGTAATCGACCGCATTGGGGCTCTTTATCAGGTCGCCCGAATAAAGCCCGCTCAGGGAAAAGTTATAGCGGACCCCGGAGGTGCCTCCCGAGATGTTCATCCCTGCGCTTGAGACAGGAAGAAAATTCCTGAACATCAGCGACTTGTAATCCACGTTCGGGTACTCGGAGCTGTAGGGGTCGCGCTTCGCGAAGTTCCTTATCGCGAGCTGGCTGTAGAGCTGCTCGTAGCCGCCCTCTTCCCTCGCGGCGTTGTTCAGCCGCGCATAGTCCTCCCCGTTCACCCACTCCGAGACCCTGTCCGCGAAGCTGACGCCGCTCTCCGCGTTCACGCTGATGCGCATCGGGGTGCCGTAGCTTCCGGAGCGGGTCTTTATGAGAATGGCGCCGTCCGAGGCGAGTACGCCGTAGCGGGCACGGTCGGCGACGTCGGTAAGGAAGGTCATGGACTCAATCTGGTTCGGGTCGAGCTGCAGCTGCCCGAAAGGAATGCAGGCGTCGTTCACGATGCACATCACATTGCCCCGCCCCCTCATCCTGACGCTGAACT
>CAVBPI010000053.1:0-6211 GCA_963596955.1 bacterium
TCATCGGGAGAGGCAGGTTGAAAAAAGTATTAATGAACATTATTAACAAAAAAATCGAATTATCCGACGGACGGATAATCGAGATTGAGACCGGCAAGCTTGCAAAGCAGGCTGACGGTTCGGTGGTAGTCAAGATGGGCGGCACTATGCTGCTCGCGACGGTGACGGCGGCAAAGGACGCGAAGGACGATGTCGATTTCATGCCGCTTCAGGTCGATTACAAGGAAAAGTTTTATTCGGCAGGACGCTTCCCGGGCGGATTCATGAAGAGGGAAGGCAAGGCCACGGACGCCGAGGTTCTTACGGCGCGTCTGGTCGATCGTGCTCTCAGGCCTCTTTTCCCGGAGGATTTCCACGCCGAGGTCTATGTGCAGATTATGCTCATCTCTGCCGAGAAGGACATCCAGCCGGATGCTCTCGCCGGGCTTGCGGCTTCTTCAGCCCTTGCGGTGAGCGACATTCCGTTCGGCGGCCCTATCTCCGAGGTTAGGGTTGTCCGCATTAACGGCGAGTTCAAGATTGACCCGACTTTCAGCGAGATGGAGCAGGCGGACCTCGACCTTATGGTTGCGGCCACCTACGACAACATCATGATGGTCGAGGGCGAGATGAAGGAAGTGAGCGAGGCCGATATGCTTGAGGCAATAAAGTTCGCCCACGAGGAAATCAAGAAGCACTGCAAGGTGCAGATGGAACTCACCGAGGAGTGCGGCAAGACCGTGAAGAGGACTTACTGCCACGAAATCAACGATGAGGAACTCAAGAAGGCGGTCGAGGCGTTCTGCTACGACAAATGTTACGCAGTGGCCAAGTCAGGTCAGGACAAGCACGCCCGCAGCGACGCCTTCGACGCAATCAAGGAAGAATTCATGCAGACCATCCCTGAGGAGGAGCGCGAAGAGAAGCAGATGATGGTTGACAGATACTATCACGCCGTCGAGAAGGCAGCCATGAGGAACCTTATCCTCGACGAGGGCATCCGTCTTGACGGACGTCACACCGCTGAAGTCCGCCCTATCTGGTGCGAGGTAGGCTGCCTGCCGTGCGCACACGGAAGCGCAATCTTCACGCGCGGCGAGACACAGTCTCTCGCATCCGTCACTCTCGGAACCAAGATGGACATGAAGGAGCTGGACGAGGTGCTTGTTCAGGGTACCGGTCAGTTCGTTCTCCACTACAACTTCCCGCCGTTCGCAACGGGCGAGGCAAAGGCGCAGAGGGGTGTCGGCCGTCGTGAAATCGGTCACGGAAACCTTGCGTGGAGAGCACTCAAGCCTGTGGTTCCGCTCGCTCCTGAAAACCCTTATGCAGTCCGCGTGGTCTCAGAAATTCTCGAATCAAACGGTTCGTCTTCAATGGCCAGCGTCTGCGGCGGATGCCTTGCGCTCATGGATGCCGGCGTTAAGATAAAGAAGCCTGTGGCAGGAGTTGCCATGGGACTTATCACCGACGCCGACAAGCCTAACGAGCGCTATGCAATCCTCACCGACATTCTCGGCGACGAGGATCACCTCGGCGACATGGACTTCAAGGTAACTGGAACGAAGGACGGCATCACGGCCACCCAGATGGACATAAAGGTCGATGGTCTTTCATACGAAGTGCTCGCGAAGGCGCTTGAGCAGGCACGTCAGGGCCGTATGCACATCATGGGCGAGATGATGAAGACCATCAGCGAGCCTCGTGAGGACTACAAGCCGTTCGTTCCGCGCATCGTCCAGATTCGTGTTCCGGGCGAGTTCATCGGCGCGATTATCGGCAAGGGCGGTGAGGTCATCCAGAAGATTCAGCGCGAGACCGGCACTGTCGTCACTATCACGGAGGAGCAGAACAACGGCGTCAGCGAGGGTGTCGTTGACATCTTCGGCGACAACAAGGAGTGCATGGACAAGGCTCTCGAATGGATTAACGGCATCTGCGCCGTTCCTGAGGTCGGCAAGGTCTATCACGGAAAGGTCGTTTCCATCCTTGAGTTCGGCGCGTTCGTGGAGATTCTTCCGGGCAAGGAAGGTCTGCTCCACATCTCCGAGCTTGACTGGAAGAAGACCGACAAGGTTGAGGATGTCCTCGCTGTCGGCGACGAGGTCGATGTGAAGCTTCTTGAGATTGACCCTAAGACTGGCAAGATGCGTCTTTCTCGCCGTGCTCTCATGGAGAAACCGGAGGGATATGTCGAGCCGGAGCGCAGGCCGAGACTTTCAGGCGACCGTCGTGATGACCGCAGGGGAGGTGACCGCCGCGACAGCCGCGGACCTCGCCGTGACGGAGACCGTCGTGACGACCGCAGGGGAGGTGACCGCCGCGACAACCGCGGACCTCGCCACGAGCGTCAGGATGCTCCGAGGGAGATTCCGATTGCGGACGGGGAGGCATCTACTGACCCGGATATGTTCTAAATTCGGGGCGAAGAAAAGGCGGTCTGCTGCGTTGGATGTCTTGTCAAAATCCTCACAACCATCAGGTTGCTGTGGTATTTGACTTCACCATCCGCCTTGCATCCCATCCTTTTCTTCATCCCCTCATTCCAAGCAATAATTTAAGCGGCTGGCCAAGAAAACTTAGCCAGCCGCTTATTTTTAATGTCAGCCCTTTTTATTCAAGTTTTATTTGGGACATGAGCAGCCGGAAAATCCCGTAGCGTGAAATGATAAATGTAAGCCAAGAAGTAATTGACGGTGTCAATAAGGGTGACGAGCAGGCATTCAAGAGCCTGTTCGACTCATATTGGGCCTATCTCTGTTCTGTGGCTGCTATGTATGTGCCGGATTCCTGTGCTGTGGAGGAAATTGTCGGTGATGTCTTCATGAGCATCTGGAATCATCGCGGGCAATATCGTGTCCCGATTCATGGCTATCTTCTCGGCAGTGTCCGCAATGCCTGCGTCAGTCATCTTCGTTCTATGATGCTGAAGGAACGGCTGAAGGAGAGCTATGAAAAAGAGCTTCTTTTGTTCGCGCAGGAGCGTTGTTTAGGTGATGAACATCCGCTTGAGGTACTTTCCGCAAAGGAAACGGAGGATAGAATCCGTCAGATTGCAGGCAGTCTCCCGGAGCGCTGCCGTCAGGTGTTTGAGCGCTATTTCTACTATGGGGAGTCCACGGAGACAATCGCAGAAAGAATGTCTATCAGCCAATCTACGGTGAGGGTGCAGCTCAAGACTGCTCTTGACCGGCTCAGATCCGAACTCGGGATCGCCGTCCTGTTCGCCTATATCTTCAGTGGCCTCGTCAATTAAGTATAAAATTTTTTCAAAATAATTGCGCTCCGGCTAAACACAGCCGGTGCTTTTTGCGTATTAGTGTATGTCAATCAGAAAAAATGAAGAAAAGATGTGTGGAAACATGGATTTTGATGAACTTGTCATCGACTATCTCTCCGGGAATCTCAGAGGCGAGAAAGCACGGATGTTCCTTGATATGATCGATTCTGACGCGGAGTGTGCGAGGCGTTTCGATGAACTGAACCGTCTCCATGCCCTTTCGCTTTCGCCGTATTTTGAGGCGGGACGCGAGAGAAACTGGAAACTGCTGCGTCGTCGCATGGGCAGGACTTCAGTCAAAAGAATATCCGTGCCCGGATGGTTTTGGCTGGCCGCGGCTCTTGTGATTGGAGTCGTGTCCGGAATCGGAGTTTCCATGTGGCGCGATGGGGATGCACAGGAGCAGATGCTCTGCGAAGTCGTCGTTCCTGAAGGCTCGCGCACGTCTCTGACCCTGCCGGACAGTTCGACGGTCTGGCTTAATTCCGGTTCGAGGATGACATACTCAAAGTCTTTCGGCAGGAAGGACAGGTCGGTGAACCTTGTCGGGGAGGGCTATTTCGAGGTAAGGCATGACGGGAAGCGTCCGTTTGTTGTAAACACTGACGCATTGGCTGTCAAGGTGTTGGGCACGATCTTCAATGTCAGTGCCTACAGGGGAAATGACGAAGTTATGGTTGACCTGCTCAAGGGCAGGGTCGAGGTCGCGGCGGAAAACGGAAATGCTCTCACACTCACTCCGGGGCAGCAGGCTGTGCTTGAACGAAGTTCCGGCAGGCTCACTTCCGGGCAGTCCGCGCCTTTCGTTTCCGATTGGGTGAGCGGCAGGATGTCGTTTTCAAATGTCCCTGTCACGGAGATACTTGAGCGTCTTCAGAAGCATTTCAATGTCAGGATAAAAGTTCAGGACAGCCGTCTCGCGGAAGAATATTTTTCCGGAAGCATAGACCTTGGGCTTACGCTTGATGAGATACTGAAATACCTCGATGTCGATGAAAAATATTCCGTGACAATGAGAGACGGGGTCATATATATTTCTGACAGAAAAAGATAAAAACATACATATTAAATATTGTTTAACTGATAACCATTTTGCATCAAATGACTGAATTTATCCCTTGTCTGAGAAAATCTTTCAGACGATGTGTGTTTGTTATCGCCCTGTGTATGGCCGTTGGCTTTACGGCAGTGGCGCAGTCGGCTGCGGACATCAGGGTTACGGTCCATCAGAAAGACCGACCTCTTGTGGCGCTGCTCGACGAAATCGGCAGGCAGTGCGACTGTTCGTTCATCATCCGAGACAACGATGTCAGCGCAGAACAGAAATTCTCCGTTGACGCTGACAATGAGTGTCTTGACACTGTTCTTAAACGGCTGCTTGCCGGCACTGAACTCCAGTATCAGATTGACGGGCGGAAAATTTCCATATTTCGTCCGGAAGCAAAGAAAAACCCGTCAGGGGGGGGCAGAAAGCTTAGGGGCATAGTCACTGACGAGGAGGGACAGCCTCTTGTCGGAGCTGTTGTCCTGTTCCCGAATAACCCCTCCGCAGGTACTGAGACAGGCCTTGACGGACGCTTTGAGATTGCGGTGCCGGGCGGGGCTGACAGGCTGACCGTGTCGATAATCGGATTTGAGCAGAAGACCGTCATGCTTCCGACGGACTTGTCCGCCATGCTTGCGGTGAGTCTCAGTGAGGACGTGCAGATGCTTGATGACGTCGTGGTGGTCGGCTACGGCGTGCAGCGAAAGAGTGTGGTCACGGCAGCAATCAGCAGCGTCAAGGGCGATGCTCTCACGCAGACGGCCGGAACTCGCGTGGACAATCTCCTGAAGGGCATGGTCTCCGGCGTGACCATAACCCAGAACTCCGGACAGCCGGGCTCCGGGACAAAGGTGCGCATCAGGGGAATCGGAACAATCAACGACAGCAATCCTCTCTACATCGTGGACGGTATGCCGGTAAGCGGCAATATCGACTATCTCAACCCTTCGGACATCATGTCCGTCGAGATTCTCAAGGACGCTGCGTCTGCTGCAATCTACGGTGCACGAGGCGCCAACGGTGTCATACTCGTGACCACACGTCAGGGCGGCGGCGACCGCATGAGAGTGGATTATTCCTTCTCCTACGGGTGGCAGAGCCCTTGGCATACGAAACCTGTGCTTGACGCGACAGAATATGCCGTGCTGATGAACGAGATGAACATGAACAGCGGGATGTCCCCTGTCTATGATGACCCTAAGTCTCTAGGAAAGGGCACCGACTGGCAGAAGGAAGTCTTCAACTACAATGCGCCGGTCATCGAGCATCAGGCAAGCATCAGCGGCGGCAACGACAAGCTCAGCTACTACCTTTCGTTCGGCTATCTCTACAACGAGGGCATCATCGGCGGAAACTATAACCGTTCCAACTATGACCGCTACAGTGCTCGTGCAAACACCACCTACACATTCTTTGACCATTCGGAGCGAAACTGGCTGCGGAACTTCAAGGGTGGTGTCAATATGGCATATTCGCGGACGACGTCGATGACAATCGGCGAGAACAGCGAACGCGGGAGCATACTCGGCAGCGCCGTTTCCATGTCTCCGATAATGAAGGTATATGCCGATGACCCGCAGACAGTGCTTGCCGAGCATCCGAATGCCGTGACTGATTTCAACGGGAATGTCTTCGCGATTGCCGGCGACGACTTCGGGAATATGGTGAATCCTCTCGCGTCTCTGAGCCTTCCGGGCGACAAGGCCAAGTCCGACAAACTCGTGGGAAATGTCTATGGCGAACTGGAACTCTACAAGGGACTGAAATTCAAGTCTTCTTACGGAGTCGAGCTGATTTTCAGCGGAAATGACGGCTATCAGATGCCGTACTGGTTAGGCCGCTATTCCTTCATTGACCGTTCTTCCGTATGGTCAAGCATGGACAGGCTTTTCACATGGCAGGTCGAG
>CAVBPI010000053.1:6221-10848 GCA_963596955.1 bacterium
CGAGAATACGCTCAGCTACAGCTGCACTATTGCGGAGAAGCATCACCTGACGGCTCTTCTCGGGCAGTCGGCGCAGTCTTCGTCGTCGCAGAGCGTCGGAGGCTCAAGCTATGACCTCGGCAATCCCAAGCAGCCGTGGATTGACAACACGGAATCCGACAGCAACTCGCGCAGCGCATGGGGCTCGATGTCCCCATACCATCGCCTTCTCTCTTGGTTCGGAAGGCTTAGCTACAATTATGACGAAAGATATATGGCCGAACTCACCCTCCGTCGCGACGGCTCGTCGAACTTCGGTCCTTCACACAAATGGGCGACATTCCCGTCCGTTTCCGCCGGGTGGAACATCACCAATGAGCCGTTTATGCAGAACCGTCCACGGCGGATTTCCTCTCTGAAACTTCGTGGAAGCTGGGGACTCAACGGAAACGAGTCCATAGGTTCGTTCCACTATCTCTCCACCGTCACTTCGGGTGCCGGATATATCCTCGGTCCTGAGGGACTCAATGTGATGAAGCCCGGTGTCACGCCGGTGGCCTATCCGAATGACGAGCTCAAGTGGGAACAGTCGGAGCAGTACAACATCGGCCTCGACGCGGCATTCTTCGGCAACTCGTTCACCTTCACGGTGGACTGGTTCAACAAACGGACAAACGGAATGCTCATGACTGTCCCTCTTCCGCAATATATCGGAAACTCAAGGCCTTACGGCAATGTCGGGGATATGAAGAACTCCGGTGTGGAGATGGACATACGCTACCGCTATGCGAAGAACGACTTCAACTTCGAGGTAGGAGGCAACGCCACATTCGTGAAGAACCGTGTGATAAAGCTCGGAAACCAGAACGGCTGGGCGAACTATGACACGGTTCTCGGAAACATCGGTACCATCACCCGTGCAGAGAACGGTGAGCCGTTTCCGTTCTTCTACGGAATGCGCACTGCCGGAATCTTCCAGACGCAGGACGAGGTGGCCTCGTATGTCAATGCCGCCGGCGAGATGCTCCAGCCTGACGCGAAGCCGGGTGACGTGAGGTTCGTGGACGTGAACGGCGACGGGGTCATCGACGACGAGGACCGCACGAAAATCGGTAAGGGTTCGCCGGACTGGATTCTCGGCTTTAATTTCAGCATCGGCTGGAAGGGCATCGACCTGTCCGCACTGCTGTATGCCTCGATAGGAAACGATATCTTCGACGCATCCTATCGCTCTGACTATCCGTATCTTAATATGCCTCGCTATATGCTCTCGCGCTGGACCGGGCCGGGGTCTTCCGACAGGATTCCGCGCCTTTCCCGCAAGGTCGATGCGACCAACTGGCAGTCGTCCGACCTCTATGTTCACGACGGCTCTTTCCTGCGCCTGCGCAATCTCCAGCTCGGCTACACGATGCCGGAGAAATGGATGAAGGTCATATTCGTTCAGAAACTCCGCTTCTATGTGGGAGTCGAGAACCTCTTCACGCTGACACGCTACGACGGGTTTGACCCGGAAATCGCGTCCGGCGGCACATCTACCGGAGTTGACCGGGGAGTCTATCCGAGTCCGAGGACTGTCACGGTCGGAGCGCAGATAACATTCTAAAACTATGGAAATGAAAAGGATATATACAATCATAACTCTTTTGGTAGTCTTTGCCATGGCTTCGTCATGCTCATCGGATTTTCTGAACGTCACCCCGACGACCCAGGTTCCCGAGGATGAATACTACGACGATTACGAGAAACTGATGAAGGGGCTTATGGCAGCGTATGCCCCGATGCAGTGGCCTGACTTTGTCTTCGGCACTTATGCTCCGCTCCAGTTCGTCTCCGACGTGATGTCCGACGACGTGAGGGTGGGCGGTGCCAATGAGACTGACGTTCCGTATCTTCATCTGATGAGAAAATTTTCCGCGACGCCGAATTACACTCCGTCAACTCTCTGGGTTACATTCTATTCCGGAGTCTATCGCGCCAACCTCGTTCTGAAGTATGTGGACACTGCGAGCGGAATGACCGCAGCGTCGCGAAGCCGCATAAAGGCTGAGGCTCTGACGCTCAGGGCATGGAACTACAGCTGGCTCTGGAAACTCTTCGGCAACATCCCGTACTACACGGTCAACCCTACCGGGCCTTATATCATCGAACAGTACGACGCCGACAGGGTGTATGCCGAGATTCTCAAGGATCTTGACGCGGCTCTCGACGGAAGCGCTCTCCCGAAGGTGGTGAAGTCTTCGGAGTATGGACGTTTCACGAGGGCGGCCGCACAGATGCTGCGGGCCAATGTCGTCATGTATCAGAAAGACGCCTCGATGTACGGAACCGTGCTGACTGATTTGCGCGAGCTCATAAGCTCGAGGCTCTACAGCCTTCGTCCGGATTTTTCTACCGTATGGACAGATGCCGGCGAATGGTGCTCTGAGTCAATCTTCGAGGTCAACTACACGGATTCTCCGAGCGAGCGCACCTGGGAAAATCCGACGCGGACAGGCGGCTCTGTGTTCCCGACGCTCATCGGCATAAACGGATATTCGGGACCGGAATTCGACACCGGAGGCTATGGGTTTGAGCCTGTGGAGAAGTCGCTTTATGAGGCATACGATGCGGACGACACGCGCCGTGACGCTACAATTCTCTGCTTCGAGAAGTTCCGTCAGGCACATCCGGAGGCAAGCTACATCCCGCGCTACGACGACACGGGCTACTTCAACCGCAAGTACATCGGGCGTTCCGACGGCCACAGCCGCTACACCGGCAACGCTGCGGAGCTGAACTTCCGCAACAACTACAGGGTGTGGCGCTATTCGGAGACGCTTCTCGCGGCTGCTGAACTTATAGTCCGCACGGGAGGAGCTCAGGACGAGGCCGATTCCTATCTCAATGAAGTCCGTGCGAGGGCATTCGGGATGAACGTGACGGATGCCGCGTTCGCCTCGAAGAAACGCACTGCGACGCTTGACAACATCCTGCTTGAGAACCGCCTTGAGTTCGCTCTAGAGGGACACCGTTTCTGGGATCTCGTCCGCTTCGGCAAGGCTGAGGAAGTGCTCGGCGGAAGAGGCTACACGGAGTCGAAGAAGTGGCTGCCTATCCCGCAGTCAGAGATTGACCAGGCACAGGGAACATTGAAACAAAACCAATATTGACACATAAGACTATGAAACGCATTTTTACAATTCTTGCATTTGCAGCGCTGCTTGTCGCGGCGTGTGACAAGCCTTCGTATGAACTTGGCGAGGCTCCGGACATCAAGGCTAAATATTCCGTGGCTCCGGAAAAGGACAGCCCGAACATAATCAGGTTCACTTTTGACGAGGACAGGGTGTCTCCGTTCTGGAAAATCAGAAAGCCGGACGGAAGTTATCTCGAGAGCAGTGACCGCGACTTCACGCTTCGTTATTTCATGAAGGGCGATTATGACGGAACTCTCACAGTTTATGGCTCGGGCGGTGCGGGGAGCCTTATTCCTTTCTCGTTCACCGTCACTGAAAATGACCCTGTCATCAAGAAGCTCACAGGCGACGGCGCTCAGAAAGTCTGGGTCTGGAACTGGTCGGCAGATGGTCATTTCGGCAACGGAAAACGTGATGCCAAGGAGCCGGACTGGTATGCAGTGGAGGCGTGGGAATTGAAGGACTTCGCGATGTACGATGATGAGCTTTCGTTCGTCACGGACACATGGGACTATGTTCTTGACACGAAAGGAAAGATTTATGCCGACGGCACGGTTCTGACGCTGCTTGACCCGGACGGTTTCCCCGAGGGAGGCAGCTACAGGGCGACAGACATCGCCTATACTCAGCCTTCTGGCCAGAAATGGGGGCTCTATGCCGACGAGAACGGAACGCTGTGGCTCAGCTTCTCCGCAGGCGGATTCCCGTCCTACCCATGCTGCCCTGCCGCTTTGGGCGGCGCCTATGAGGTGCTTGAACTCACCGATGACGTGCTTTCTCTGAAATATGACACAGGTTCGGACGACTACGGCTCGTGGTTCTTCCGCTTTGTTCTCAAGGGAACGCAGCCCGAGACCGGCGGTGACGACAAGCCGGATCCTACCCCGGAACCGACGCCGATGACTGAACTTGAGAAGGCTCTCACCACGAATGAGGACGGCTCGCAGAAGGTCTGGATGTGGGATTATACGACGGCAGGAGATTTCGGTGAGGGTGGCATTACTTCTGAGACACCGAACTGGTGGAGTCCGGATTATGACGAAATGAATGTATATTCAATTTATGACGATGAACTCGAATTCCGTTTCGACAACCACGCATATATACTCCGGGCGAACGGATATGTGTATTGTGACAAGACGGCTCTTTCCGCTATGGGACACGATGGTAACGAGACAACGGACATCGAGTATATTCAGCCGGAAGGGCAGACTTGGAACCTCGTGAACGAGGATGGCGTTGACTATCTTCAGTTCTCGGAGAAGGCGTTCCCGAGCGCGATTCCTGTTCCGGCGGCTCTCGGCGGCAAGTACAAGGTGTTGGCCCTGACAAATGATGTCCTTTTCCTCCGTCTGGAAAATGTTGCCGGCGAAGACTCGTGGTATTTCAGATTTGTACCGAAGAAATAACGAAATATGAAAGCTAAATATTTGATATATATGGCATTCTTGTCGATGCTCTGTGTAGCA
>CAVBPI010000054.1:0-10845 GCA_963596955.1 bacterium
TATCGTAATATTCAGATGGAAGCCCCGTCACACAGTGTTGAAACAAATGATTGAGTTCGGGTATTTCTTCTATCACAAAGTTATTCTTTCCTGCCACTGAATTTCTCAATGCGCCGAGGTTTTGAACGGCAAGAACCTGCAAGTCCTTATCTCCATTCAAAGCCAAAACAGGAATGTCAACTTTAGACACGAACTGCAAAGGGTCAGACTTTAGAAATTCAAAGAACCATGGAGTCAATACTTCCGCGAGAATGCTCGATTTCTGCTCGTCGGCGAGCCCAACTAATTCCGGTAGTCTCAGCAAGTCAGTTCTGTTGATTTCGTCTAAACTGTTGTGACTGCAAATGTATGAGAATAAAGCATCATTCAAAGCAATGGCTTTTCTGGCATTTGTATCATATAAGATACCCTCAGCATCAAAAATTGCTTCTTGCTGAACCTTCAGCAAATCTTTTCCACATACAAATGGAGACGCTAATGAAATGACAAAACTCACTGGACAACGGCTTGCCACCATGAACGCTATAGTGCCACCTTCGCTATGTCCGGCAATGCCAACACGTGAAATGTCATTACGATTCTGAAGAAAATGAACGGCCGATTCGCAATCAAAAGACAACGACGCAGTCGTGCCGTCATCGCCAATTTCTGAACCTCCTACCCCTCTGTCGTCATATCTGAGTACAGCATATCCTCTTCGAGTAAGGTAGTCTGCAATGACGGCGAATGGTTTATGCCCACATATGGTCTCATCCCTGTCTTGCGAGCCGCTGCCACTTACCAAGACAACCGCAGAAAACGGTGCAAGACTTTGTGGTAGTGAAAGTGTCCCTGAGATAATGGCACCGGTTCTTTCATTCTTAAATGATACCTCCTCTAATTTATAAGGAAACGGGGCGCGCGGAGTTTGACGACGTCTGGATGCGACACTCTCCATATTTTGCAGGACAAAAGGAATCTTTAGCCCACGTTGGAAAAAACATAACAGTCTGTTTCTTTATGAACCCTTGTCGTGGCTCTGGACCTTGAGGTCGAAATGATTATTTGTCTATCTGTCTGACAAGTCTTTTGAGGATGACTGCTTTCTCAAGGAACCAAGATGCGGCTTCTGACCATTTTGCACGGTCTTTTATATTGACCGAATGATAGAGGAGGATACGACTCGACTTGCCTGCATCGCGGAACTCAATATCAGTCCCAAAGGCGCTGTCGAATTCTGCTTTGTGTTCTTGGAACTTATGAAATATTTCCTTGTCCTCATTGATGTAGATGCCGGCATCAATTTTCTTCTTTTGAGTATTGATGTTAAGGCTGATGTGATAAGCAGACGTTCCGACCGTAAGGTCATACCAGTGTTGAGCCTGAGGCTTATGAAGAGTAAATTCCTTTTGGAACTCCTGGTTGCCTCCCATCTGTTCGTTGAAGGCCTGCCAGAATTCGAGCTTGAGGCGTTCTGTTTCGCTCATTCCTTCAATTACCTTCATGTATTTGCCCCAGTCATTAGGCCTTTCGACTACATTAAACTTGGGAGCCAGGAGGGAGTCATTGATCTGCCACAACTCAATTTCTACGAGGAAGAAACCGATATTGGAGTCAGTGTGCTGGTTGAGCCATTCAATGGCCTGACGATGTTCGTCACGCGCTCTTTTGACAATCCAGATGACTACTTCAGCGCCCTTGCCGGAGGCGTAGGTGATGAGTTTGCCCAAGTGGTCGTGGTTGGTGTCTTCCAGTTGGTTCTCAATGATGATTTTACGGCCGGAACCACTTTCGGTGGCATAAAGGTCCACATTGAAACTGCCGACGGAGGATTCGCGCTCCTCCAAATCAATGTCAATGCCCACGGCGTTGCCCAGCTCTTCGAGGTTAGCGTCCTCTGCGAGCCATTTGGTGAAATCATTAGCCTCGTGGGGCCATACTGTGCGCAAGTCACTGATGCGCTTCATTTTGCCTAAGGAAATCATATCTGTGTTCTGTACTTATCCGTTAACTTTGTTTAATTCTTGTATGTATTCTTACTAAAACAAACAAATTTACGGAATTTAGGCGAAATTCCGATATAATAAGGTAAAGAAGAAGTTTTCAGTCAATGTATTCCTGTTTCCCGCAATGGGGTGTCCAAATCAGACAAATAATCTACCTCGCGCGCGTTTGATAGGTAGGACAGATTGTTGACTAAAATACAAAAAAGAGCGAAAAAGGGGGCTGACTAAAAAGTACTAGTCAAGCCCCTTTTTGTTGCTTTTCGGTGAGGTCAACCTCGACCTTGTTTCCAAATACTCAATTCTCAGAGGGCTATCCGGACTTTTTAGTCGCCCTCAATAATTAGAATTGTAATAATTCAATCAAGGCTCCCAACGCCGCAGACCGCCTTTTAGGCGCCCCGTCATTCCTCAGACTCAGTTTCCTGATAAGCCTTGAGCAGTTTCTCCTGAACGTCGCCCGGAACAGGCTGGTAGTCGGCGAACTCCATGCTGAACGTCGCGGCACCGGAAGTGAGCGAGCTGAGCGCCGTGGAGTACTTGTACATCTCCGCGAGCGGAACGCGGGCCTTCAGGACGGAGAATCCCTTGTCCGTGTCCATGCCCTCGATGATGGCGCGCCTGTTCTGGAGGTCGGACATGCAGGCTCCCATGTATTCGCCCGGAGTCAGCACCTCGACATTGTAAATCGGCTCCATAATCTTCGGGCCGGCGTTGCGGAACGCCTCCTTGAAGGCATTGCGGGCCGCGAGCACGAACGAGATTTCATTGGAATCGACCGGGTGCATCTTGCCGTCATAGACATAGACCCTGATGTCGCGCGCGAGAGAGCCGGTGAGAGGACCCTCGCTCATCTTGTCGTTGATGCCCTTGAGAATCGCCGGCATGAAGCGCGCGTCGATTGCGCCTCCGACCACACAGTTGATGAACTCGAGCTTTCCGCCCCACGGCAGGTCAAATTCCTCCTTGCCCTTGACGTTGAGCACCATGTCGCGTCCGTCAACCTTGAACTTGTTGGTCATCTCCTGACCCTCCACGATAGGGCAGATGAGCAGGTGGACCTCTCCGAACTGGCCTGCGCCGCCGGACTGCTTCTTGTGGCGGTAGGAAGCGGCGGCGACTTTCGTGATGGTCTCGCGGTAGGAAATCCTCGGCGCGAACATCTCAATCTCAATCTTGTTCTCGTTGCGGAGTCTCCATCGCACGATGTTGATGTGCTGCTCGCCCTGACCCTTGAGAATGGTCTGCTTCATTTCCTTCGAGTACTCGACGATGATTGTCGGGTCCTCGGCCGAAATCTTGTTCAGAGCCTCGTTCATCTTCTCGTCGTCCTTCTGCTCGACAGGCTTGATGGCGGTGCGGAAGCGTGACTTAGGGAACTTTATGTGTTCATAGACGATTTCCGAACCAACCTGCGCAAGGGTGGCGTTGGTCTTCGCCGCGCGCAGCTTCACGGTACATCCGAGGTCTCCGGCCACCATCTCGCTGACCTTCTCCTTCTTCTTTCCCGCGACGGCATATATCGCCGTAATCCTTTCCTTCTCCCCGTTCTCCGGGTTTTCGAGGTCCTGTCCCTCCGTGAGCTTTCCGCTCATCACCTTGAAGTACGCGACCTCTCCGAGATGCTGCTCCACGGCAGTCTTATATATAAAGAGTGATGTAGGCGCATCCGCCCTGCACTCCACTTCCTTTCCGTCCTTTGTGTGCTCTATGTGCTCAGACGGAGCCGCAGCCACCTTGATGGTGAACTCCATGAGCCTCTTCACGCCGATGTCCTTCTTCGCCGAGAGGCAGAAGATAGGCATGATTGCCAGCTGACGTATTCCAATTCCGAGTCCCTTGCGAATCTCGTCCTCCGTCAGCTCGCCCGTCTCGAAATATTTTTCCATGAGCCCGTCGTCGAACTCCGCGGCCCTTTCGATGAGCTGTCCCCTGAGCTCGTCGGCCTGCTCCTTGAGCTCCGCCGGAATCTCAAGGTCCTCGCGCGTTCCGTTCTCATCCTTGAAATGATAGTACTTCATCTTGAGGACATCCACGAATCCGTCGAACGCAGGCCCCACATTCACAGGGAACTGCACGATTACCGGCTTCTGCCCGAACGCCTCCTTGAGCCCGTCGAGGATGTTCTCCCAGTTCGCCTTCTCCCCGTCAAGCTGGTTGATGCCGAGGATTACAGGCATATTGTACTGGTCAGCATAGCGCGCAAAAATCTCCGTGCCGACCTCGACTCCCTGCTGCGCGTTGGCAACCAGGATGGCCGTGTCGCACACCCTGAACGCCGAAACGGCACCTCCGACGAAATCGTCAGCGCCCGGAGCGTCGATGATGTTGAACTTCGTGTCCATGAACTCTGCGTAGAGCGGGGTCGCGTAGATTGACCTCTGGTTGAGCTGCTCGATTTCCGAGTTGTCGGAAACCGTGTTCTTAGCCTCGACCGTGCCTCTTCTGTCGATGACCTTGCCCTCGTAGAGCATGGCTTCAGATAACGTGGTCTTACCTGAACGGGTACTGCCGATCAAGACCACATTGCGGATGTCTTTAGTGGAATAAGTCTTCATCTTTTTGAGTGTTATTAGTGTGTTTTCTTTCCTTTGTCCGTGTTTCACGAACGGTAATTGTTGCAAATTTAGAAAATTTATTCACTAAAACAAGCGAATCGGGGATATATCCTTTGCGTTGTGAAAAAAAATGAATAGTTTTGACAACAATTTGAAAAAATTATATTGACATTATGAGGATACATAAGGTTTTTGCTCTATGTGCGGCGGCTTTGCTGCTGTGCGCCCCATGCGCGTCGGGGCAGTCTTTCAAGGACGGTCTGAAGCAGCTCGGGAAGCGAATCGGCAAGCAGGTCGAGCAGAAAGTGGAACAGAAGGTCGTCGATGAGGCGGTCAAGCAGGCGGAGAAGCAGGTTGACAAGGCGTTTGACAGCATGACCGGAAAACAGGGCGAAAAGAAAACTGAGAAAAAGTCTGAAAAAAGCGCCGGGAATGCCGCCGGGAGAAATGCTGAAAGGACTGCTGAGAGAAGCGCGGACGGGAATGCCGGCAAGAGCACTGAGAAAACGGCCGAAAAACGGACGGTGAAGCAGGTGTCGAAATCCTCGTCCGCCGGGAAGTCCGCCCTCGACAGGCAGCTGGAACAGCAGTACGAGGCGATGCTCGGCCCCGATGCCGGCAAGGATGACGGTGATTCGACGACTCCGGGCGTGAGGCTGCCTAAGGAGCATACGGCTCTCTTCGCCCCTCTCGGCTACCCTGTGGATGCCTCATGGGGTGTGCAGTCCATCAAACCGGTGCTGCCTCCGACAGCCGCGGCGAAACAGGTCGATTGGGTCGATAAGATGCCGTATATATTCAATCTTGACAACCAGAGCGCTGTCGATGAGTATCTCCTGCTTGACCAGTGCAAGGAAGACGGCTACATAGAGCCGCTCACTCCGGCCGACCATCGCTACGACAACATCAAAAGCGAGGTGTTTGCCCGCGCCGATGAACTGAATGCCATTGTGAAATACTACAATGAACTCCTCGATGAGTACGACAGCGGTGATCCGCAGTGGGTCATCGAGAACCTTGAAAATAAGCTTGCCGCCGTGCTTGGCGGTGAGATATACAAGAGAACCCTCCGCTCGTCGATAGCGCCTCTCTTCAGTCTGAAGGGCTTCATCGATGAGGATACAAGGGCATATTTCGCCGCTCACGGGGGCTACGAGAACGCCGTCAACGAGACACTGACGGTCTGGGACCCGCAGCCGGACAAAAAGGGCATCACCACCTCTGTTCCGGGACAGACCGGATTCGTCGTCAATGAGGTCCAGGCAGGCGCGACGGTTGATGTCGATGGCGTGCAGTATATCCTGCATAGCCAGGACGGCGGCAGGAACTGCTGGGCATTTGCCTCCGAGGCCGCCAATACCGCCGTTGCCGGCAAGGACCTGGTGATTCCGGACTATATTTATTATAATGGGCGGAAATTCCCTGTGCAGAGTATGCGCGGAGGGCTTTTCGATGGCACGACAATAAAGTCCGTGAAGCTTCCGAACACATTGACGGAAATCTCCAACTCCGTGTTCCGCAACACTCCGATAACGGAAATCGTCATTCCGGCTTCCGTGAAGAAGCTTCAGGGCTCAGTCTTCCAGAACTGCACCAAACTGGCGAAGGTCACTTTCGAGGGAGACTACATGGAAGAGTTCAGCGGCAGTTTCCAGAACTGCACGAGCCTCAGGAGCGTGGTCTGCCCGCGCCGGGTCGATATGATTAGCTACGATATGTTTAAGGACTGCTCCAATCTGACGGAGGTCGTGCTTCCTGAGAACGTCAAGGAAATCCCTTCCGGCACTTTCGAGGGCTGCCGGAAACTGACGAAGATTGACATTCCTCACACCGTCACCAAAATCGGCATGAGCGCATTCGCCAACTGCGGGGTGACGGAACTTGACCTTCGCAACGTTACGGAGTTCGAGGGCTTCTGCTTCACCGGATGCAAGGCTCTGAAGAAAGTGACGCTCAGTTCCAAGCTGAAGGATGATTTCCTGACGGAGACATACACCGAGTTCATGGATTGCCCGCTGCTTCAGGTGAAATACGAGAACAACCAGTACATCTATCCTGCCGGTATAATATTTATGCCTTAAGCGTCTTTTGGGTCTATATTCATTTTCTCATCAGTCATGTACCCCGGTACACTCCTTCTTCAAAAATGACTCTATCCTCCAAAATCCATCTTAAGGCGGCTTGATAATTTAAGTAAAATATATGAACAGAAAAATAATAGCCCTTATGTTTTCGTTGGCGGTGATGATGCTGTCGGCGACAAATGCGTCGGCTCAGGCGAAGCCGGTGATAAAGTCCGTTGATTTCACCCTCCCGATTCCTAAGCCGGGGGAGTCGCTCTTTGATGCCAGGGAATTTCAGTTCACCTCGGCCAAGACCGAATACGGCGACCTTGCCCCGAGCGGGGAGATCGCCGTGTATGACCTCGACTGGATAGGCGACTTCAACACGAATGACGACGGGGATATGTTTTTCCGCGACGGCTTCAGCTACAAGGTGCGCCTCAAGTTCATGGTGAACCCGAACGGGAATTATACCACGGACTTTGTGTTCACCGGGAAGGAATACTACATAGACGGCACGCGGATTAAGGCCACTGTCAACGGCATGGACGTCAAGGTGCTCCACAGCGTTCCGTACTTCATCAACACCGAGTTCACGGTGAAGGTCGGCGACGGCGGCGCGGGTTCGGAAAGGGCGGTTGCGCAGCGGCAGAAATCCGACTACGAGCTTAACAAGAACTCCTACCGAGCCTCCCTGAAGGCATACTCTCTCGCCGAGGCCGACGCTGCTTGTCCGGACACCAACCCTATCGGCCTGATAGTCATCACTGACCTCCATAAACCGGAATTTTATGCCGGTGCGCCTCTGGGACACACCGACTATCTCGGGCAGGACTGTATGCGTGTGACCAAGATTATTGTCGATACCGAGGACTGCTACGCTGCCAGTCAGGTCAACAACACCATCATGGGACCGTACAACATAAAGGAAGTCTGGCTCAGCGACAAGGTCGATGCGGTTAAGTTCATGTCGGGGATATGCAATGCGATGAGCGGGGGAAGAGACGACAAGACCGGAATTTATTATGCCGCCTATAGTATGCTCTTCCACTCGAAGCGTGCCACTCTGTTCGTTCCCGAGGACGCCGTCCCGGCGATGAAGGCGCGCGTCAGCAGGCCGACATGGATGAATAAGCTTCTGTTCACTATAAGGACCTACACCGGAGACGTCTATTCTGCCCAGAAGGCCGGCGCGGCCGCGACAAAGCCGTTCTGCACCGAGCACGTTTTCACGGACAAGGTCGTCGCGGCGGACAAAATCTGCAAATACGCCGATTGTAAGGTCGGCAACCGCTACTACTATTCCTGCAAGATTTGCGGAGAGTGCGAGCACAACGACAAGCATCTCTTTGGGGACAATGGCCCGCTGACCGGCGCTCCGGAACTTTTGGCGCACTACTACGAGCAGCCGCTCGCCGACGACCAGGCATACGTCGGGGTGAACGCTGCCGGGCATCATGTCTGGTGGTACAGCTGCATCTGGTGCGGACATTCGGACGGCTATGATCAGCGTCACATCACGAAGCTGGAGTGGAAAGGCAGCGGGACTGAGGCCGGCTATGCGCAGTTCTGTCAGGCGATGGCACGTCAGGCCGAGGACCGCGAGGAGGAAGCGCGTCTCGTGACGACGGCACTTCCGGGAATGTTCATCCTTCCGTACAAGTCCGAGGCGAAGATGGACCGCGAGTTCCAGAGCGTCGTGAACTTCGCGCTCAACGACAACCTGCTGGACGACAACGTCCTCGGAAACGACTACACAGGTCCGATTAACCACTTCCAGCTGCGCTCGCTGGCCGTGCGCCTTGCCGAGGAACTGCTCCGGAGCGAGGTGAAGGTGAACAAGAAACTGCGTGCGCGCTTCGCGGATGATTTTTCCGCCAAGTCCGCCACGATAGGCCTTCTCGACGGGCATTTCGGCGGAGAGGACGCACCGGCGGACACGGCTCCCGCGACACGTCAGGAAGTTGCCACGATGATTTACAGGGTCCTGCGCTTCATCGAGAGCCAGAAAGTCTATTCCTACACCGAGTATGACTCAAAGCTTGACTCCTACGCCGACCGCGGCAGCATCGCTCCGTGGGCTGAGGAGGCCGTGGCGTTCATGGATGCGCTCGGGCTTGTGAAGCCGGCATCGGCGTCGTCATTCGCCCCGGACGCGGTGTTCACAATCGAACAGGCGATAGAGGTGGCGGAGAAGAGCACCCATGCCCAGCAGCTCGGCTGGTATCAGGCGAGGTCATGGGGAGAGAATCAGGGAAGGTCCTATGCCGGCAGCCTCGACAACATCCCTTACGCCGGAGGCGGCTGCCATTTCATCTCTCCGGGCGAGCGCATCTGGGTCGTCGGGCCGCGCCTCGGCGGAATGTGGAAGTTCCTTCCGACAATCGACTGCTACACCGGTCAGCTGCTCTATGTCGATGCCGAATGGTTCCGTCCTGTCCGTCCGCAGGTCTTCACCCAGAAAGGCACCATAGTCAAGAGCATCCAGTTCCGTGACTACATGGACGGAACCTACATGTGGGACTACGGCTTCTGAGTTTTCATTCCGGTTTTTTGCGGCAATTCATTCCGGTTTTTTGTGGTAACGAATCCAGAAAATCCAAAACTTATGAGGATAAAAATCCAAAATTTGTGAGTTTTTGACCAAGCTGCTCTTACTCTGCGGCTTGGAACTTTTCGGCGTGGGCGGTGCGGTAGGCGCCGGGACTCGTGCCGACGGTTTCCTGAAAGACCGTGCAGTAGTACTCCGAGCTGCTGAAGCCGCAGTCGAGCGCGATGTTCTTTATGGGGAGGGTGGTGTTGCGCAGGAAATACATCGAAGAGTGGATGCGGAGCTGCTGGAGGTACTGTGCCGGAGGCATTCCGGTGTTCTTCCTGAAAGTCCTCCGCAGCCATGTGTAACTCATTCCGAGCTCCTTGGCAAGCTCCTGCATATCAATCTGTTCCGAAAGGTGGTTCGCCATGTGTTGCTTCACCGAGTTTATCGCCTGCACCATCTTGTCGTCCGCCCTGTTCCGCGTCGCGAGGTTGTAGTTTATCAGCGCGAGCATGTGCATCACGATTGACTCAAGCATCGTCATCGTCTGTTCGCACTGGTGCTCCGCGTAGAAGAGCGCCTGCTCGAAAAGATCGACGAGCGTCGCCGAAAGCCCCAGCTCAATCGGTCCCTTCATCTCCGGGAAGAACCTGTCGGCCGCCTCCCGGAAAGCCGGGCCGTTGAACCCTATGTAATACTCCGTCCATCCCGTGTCCCTGTTCGGCCTGTAGGAGTGCCAATATCCCGGGCGCAGCAGAAAAAGCGTCCCGGGGGTTATGACCCGGCTTCCCGAATGGTCGTTGAACACTCCCGTTCCCGCCGTGATATATACAAGCTGGAACTCCGCCAAACGCCGTCCCGCGTCCATGTCGAAGCTGTAGCGCTTGGGGATGACCCTCACCGGGTAATCCTGTCTTGGCGCGACCTCCTGATACCCGATGGTCGAGATGAGGTTGTCCGCGTCGTTCGCAATCGTCTCCAGCGAGAGCAGGAAAAAACGGCTCGTGTGCCGGTTCTCGTACTGAATCATTTTCTCTCCATTTTAGTGTCTTGCAGTGTCAGAAAACCAATTTGATAGTGCCCTCTGACCATGCCAATTCAGTGAAATTATATGTAAATTTGTTAAAGGCAAAGGGGAAATATATTCGCTGCAAATGCTTTTGAATATTACTTTTTCTCCAATCGGAAGTTCCGTGTACGAAAACGGATTTTTCTTCCAGAAGCCGAGATTAAAGTTAGACAAAAATTGTGATTTTTGACCTCAAAGTGTCAAAAAATGTAATTGATAACAAATATAACTGATAACGGAAATGCAAATGAAAAACAGAATCGCCGCAATTCTTGCAACCGCACTCGCGCTCGTCGCCTGCGGAAAGGGAGCCAAGACTCCGGATTACTACGTCTGCGCCTACATCTGGCCTTCATGTCACGACGACTCTCTCGCTCATGAACTCATCTGGCCGGGCGGTCAGGGCGAATGGGAAATTATCAACGCCGGCACCCCGCGCTTCCCGGGACACTACCAGCCGCGCGAACCGCTCTGGAAGGGAGACCAGGACGACGACCCTGTTGTCGTGGAGAAATGGATAAACACGGCCCTCAAATACGGGGTGAACACATTCATCTATGACTGGTACTGGTTCCACAACTACCCGTTCCTCGAAGAGGCTCTCGACAACGGCTTCCTCAAGGCTCCGTCAAATGAG
>CAVBPI010000055.1:0-7993 GCA_963596955.1 bacterium
TACCCGGAATGTCGGCCATGACGAACGACTGGTCGTCATAGTAGCGCACCACCCCGACGCTCGGCTCCAGTGTCGTGAACGCATAGTTGGCAATTTTCGGCTTCGCGGCCGACACGGTCGAAAGCAGCGTGGATTTCCCTGCATTGGGGAACCCTACGAGTCCCACGTCCGCAAGCAGTTTCAGCTCAAGGATATACCAGCCCTCCGACCCAGGCTCTCCCGGCTGCGCATATCTCGGAGTCTGGTTGGTAGGACTCTTGAAGTTGGCGTTGCCCAGACCTCCGCGCCCGCCCTTGACGAGCACATATTCCTCTCCAGGCTCCACCATCTCGTGCAGAACCTCGCCCGTCTCCGCGTCCTTGGCCACCGTTCCGAGCGGCACGTCCAGATAGACATCCTTCCCGGCCTTGCCGTTGCAAAGCGCCCCGCTCCCGGCCTCGCCATGCTCCGCGCGTATATGTTTCTGATATTTAAGGTGAATCAATGTCCAGAACTGAGGATTAGCCCGCAGAATGACATTCCCTCCGCGTCCTCCGTCCCCGCCGTCCGGCCCGCCCTTGGGCACATATTTCTCCCTCCTCAAATGCATCGACCCCGCGCCCCCGTTTCCCGAAGCGCAGAAAATCTTCACATAATCAATAAAGTTGCTGTCTGCCATGGTCGTTTACTTAAACAAACTACAAATATAGCGAAAGTTTGCGTCAGTGCGTGTCGAGGATGGTGAAGATGTTGGAGCGGACGTCGTCGATGGTGCCGGCGCCGTCGATTTCGGTGTATTTGCCGGCGTCCTTGTAGAAACTTACCAGGGGTTCGGTCTTCTGGTGGTAGGTGGAGATGCGGTTGGCGATGATGTCGTCGCTGGCGTCGTCCTCGCGGCCTTCAATCTTCGCGCGGTGGCGGATGCGGTCGAAAATCATCTCGTCCGGAATCATGATTGAGACTACGGAGGTGAGCTTGCCCCCTTTCTTGGCGAGCAGCCTGTCAAGCGAGCGGGCTTGTTCGAGGGTGCGTGGATAGCCGTCGAGAAGGAATCCCTCTACCCCCTTCACGTTGTTGAATTCTGATTCAATCATCGCCTCGACCACCTCGTCGGGAACCAGACATCCCTTGTCGATTAGTTCTCTTGCCTGTCTGCCGAGTTCCGTGCCTGCGGCGATTTCCTTGCGGAGAAGCGCCCCTGTGGAGATGTGATGCAGATTGTACCTTTCGACCATTGCGCTGGCCTGAGTTCCCTTTCCGGCTCCCGGAGGGCCGAACAAGACATAGTATTTCATGATATTTGTGTCCTTTAATTATATGTTGCCGCAGTCTGCGGATAAAAACTTCTAATCTTCAAGTACATAGATGTCGCGGAGGTTACGGCCGAGCTCGTTGTAGTCAAGTCCGAAACCGAGTATAAAGCGGTTGGGAATCTCCTTGCCGACATAGTCTATGGGTTCACCTGTGCGGTATGCCTCGGGCTTGAACAGCATGGTGCAGACCTTAACCTCCGTCGCGCCCTCTTCGAGAAGGATTTTCTTCATCGCCTTGATTGTCAGGCCCGTGTCGATGATGTCCTCCGCGATTATGACCCTGCGTCCCTTCACTGATGCGGTGAGCGGCATCGTCTGCTGAACCTCGCCGGTCGTGGATGTCCCGACATACGAGGTCATCTTTGTGGAAACCAGCTGGCAAGGGAAATTCAGCCGCTGCATCAGCTCTCCGGTGAACATAATCGCTCCGTTGAGAATGCAGAGAACTATCGGAATGTCCGTGGCTCCCTCAAAGTCATTGTTGATTTTTTCGGCGACGTTGTCAATGTCGGCCATAAGTTCATCGTGACCGATGAAAGGGACGAAAGTCTTGTCCCAAACCTTAACCTCTTTCATATATCTCAAAAACAAGTCGCAAAAATAGTTAATAACATCAAAAAAAAGAAAAATTTTGAGTTTTTATTTTGAAATACAACACTTTTGCTGATGAATCTCCATAATATTGCGCCCTGCCGCCGCGATTGTACGCTACGGATGGCGGCCGGTTGAAGGAAAGAATGAGTATGAATGTGTTGATGACATTGATTGAGGCGATTGCGCTGATTGTCGGGGCCGTTTCACCGGAGGAGGTGACGGAATCCGAGAGGGAGAGGCTTATGTGGAGGAGCCTGCATCCTCTGAACATCAACTCCGCATCCCGGCGGGCATTGTCAGAAAGCGGGCTTTTCTCCGACTTTCAGGTGGTGTCGCTGCTGGACTACATTTCTTCCGCTGGAGCCGTGCTCAGCCGCAGTGAACTTTCCGTGGTTGACGGCTTCGACGGCGAGATTGCCGAGGCTCTGTCATTCTTCGTCACTTTCGGGGACTCGCCGCCTCGGGAGCATTGGGTGTCTGAAAACAGGATTTATGCCGACACCGGACTCTATGGGCTTCACGCATATCTTTCCAAGGATGAGGCACTTGAACTTTCGGCGGGCGGCGCCGGGACTTGGAAGGGGAGACTTGAGGCGTTGTCATGCTCGGCTGCCGTCACAATGCCGGGGAGGAAGGCGAGGCTATATGCAGGAGACTTCAACCTGAGGTTCGGACAGGGACTTGCCGCCTGGAACACGATGAGCATTGACGACGCGTCATCGGTCGCTTCGCTGATACGTCGTCCGACAGGCATGAAGCTCTCGCGCTCGCTGACCGGAAAATATGCGCAGACGGGGCTTGGGTGCAGTTTTGATGCCGGATCGGTTACATTCACCGTTGCTGCCACTGCGCCGGGGCTGAAAAAGGTGTTGATAGGGGAGGTTAATTCCTCGCGTGGAAAAAATGACGTCGCGGGGCTTCAGGGGCTGCTCAACTGCAACTGGTGGCACCGGAAGTTTTCACTTGGATTCACGTCCGTGGTGGCGGGTGTTCCGTCCACGGTGCAGACCGTTCCGTCCGCGGAGGCCGGTGGCGCGGAGGACCGGCGGCAGGTAGGCGGTCGTTGGTACTGCACGGCTGATTTCTCGGTGGATTTCAGAGGCTGTTTCGGCGGCTTCGACTTTGCCTCGGAACTTGCCGGCGGCGTAGGGCAGCCGCTCCGTGCGGTCGTGTCAGCCACATCGCCGCGCCTTGCCGAGCATTTCAAGGCGGGGGTCTCGCTGCGCTACAGCCCTTCCCGGCACATTGCCCTGCTTGTTTCCGAGTTTTCCGCCCGCAGCGGGCATTCGGCCTCGCTGTCCTTACGGCTGCGTCATGTCGCTCCTAAGTCACATGGGGCTGTGCCGGCGGGAGGCGGGCTGCCCGGCACGAATGACGTGCGGATGGACGCCCGTTACAGATTCCGCTGGAATGAATCGTCTTTCGCCGCGCTGCGTCTCCGTGAAAACATAGATGTCAACAGCTTGTCCGCCAGCGTGTTCAGCTGCCGGGGTGAGGTGACTGCCGGCTATGCCGGCATTTGGGCGAGCTCCGCCTTGGTGAGCTTCAGCCACAGCGGCAAGTGGGGGATGGTGGCCTTCGTTGAGGAGAGCTGCCGGATGGCGAGGATGCTCTCTGCATATCTCCGGGCGGGGCTTTTCAGCGTTGACAACTGGGAGGGCAGGCTCTATGTCTATGAACATGACATTCCGGGGCGGTTCAATGTGCCGGCGATGTACGGCAGGGGAGTGTGGGGCTCCTTTTTCGCGAACTGGAAATTCTGCCGCAGGGGCAGCCTTGCCGCCAGGCTTGCATACTTCTCCTATCCATTCATGCAGCCATCCGCCCGGAAGCCAGACAGGCTTGAGGCGCGGTTGATGTTGGCGATAAAATTTTAACTGCGCAAAGATCTCTCACTTCGTTCGAGATGACCGCGGAGACTTCACGAGTTGATGTCTCTGCGGGGAAAAAGGCGCTTGAGCGCCGTGCGGAGAACAGCGAAGCGTGGGCATTGTGTGGTGGTGCGCACGGAGCACGACTTCCCCTATTTAGGGGACGGGAGGGGGTGTATAACGGCTTACCTGCCTCCGCGGTATATATACAAGGTTTGTCCTTCGCGGATGCTCGTGCTCTTGAGATGATTCCACTTCTGAATCTGCTTCACGGAGCAGTGGTACTTGGACGCAATCTTTCCGAGATAGTCGCCCTTCTTGACCTTGTAGGCGATTCTCTGACCGTCACCTCCGTCCTTAATCTTCTTGATTGTCACCGGATTCAGCAGCGTGTCGGCCTTGTGCAGGTGTACGTTGCCCTCCACTGCGATGAAGCTGCCCGTGTAGTCGGCAGGCAGGCGGAGAACCCATGTCTGTGTCGCGCTTCCCGGGATGATGTCGTGGGTATATTGCGGGTTCAGCACCTTCAGCACCTCCATCGGAACTCCGGTCAGCTCGCTCACCTGCTTGAAGTGGAGCATCCTGTTCACATGGAAGGTGTCAATCTGCGTCGGCATATTCACCTCCTCCGGCGTGATTCCGCATTCCCTGTAGTAGTTCAGCGCATAGAGGGCGCCGGTGAACGCCGGTACATAGCCCCTCGTCTCGCGCGGAAGATAATGGTATATGTCCCAGAAATCCTTCTTGCCGGAGCGCTTGATTGCCTTGTTCACGTTGCCCGGACCGCAGTTGTAGGACGCGATTGCGAGCGACCAGTCCCCGAAAATCTCGTATGAATCCTTCAGGTATCTCGCCGCCGCATCTACTGCCTTAACCGGGTCGAGGCGCTCGTCAACGAATGAATTGATAGTAAGCCCGTATTTTTTTGCCGTGTAGTACATGAACTGCCAGATGCCACGTGCTCCGACCCGCGACATAGCGTCATACTTGAGCATGGACTCGATTACGGCCATCGCCCGGAGTTCCTCCGGAATGTCGTAGCGGTTGAACGTCTCCTGAAAGATCGGGAAATAGTAGTTGCCCAGGCCGATGACCCTTCCCATCTGCTGCGGCATCTTTTCTGAGTAGAGGATTATGTAGTTCTTGACTATATCGTTGTAAGACAGCGGAATGAATGACTGGATGTCGCTGAGCCTGCGGACGAAGACGGAGTCCGGAACCTGGGACGTGTAGCGCACCGCCGCCGTGTCGAGGTCGTTGAGGGCTGCAAATTCCATCTGGCGGTTCTTTCCGTAAAACGCGAGCAGGAGGCTGTCGAGCGTGTGCTGCCCCTGGAGGCTGTCAGCCCTGAATGCGTTCTCTATGCTGTCTTCCTTGGAGAGAAGGCTGTCCGCCGGCCGCATGTCGTCGGCCTCTTCTACAATCTCGTCCGTGTCAAAGTACTGCGCACGCGCATCTGTCCCGAACAAAAGCGCCGCGACAGTCGCCGCAGCCATGAACATATATCCATTTTTCATCTGTTTCTCCTCAAAAATAAGCCTCCCGTCCGGAGGCAATCCCACATTTCCTAAAATCTGAATCCGACCCTCATCCCCACGGCACTTGTCGGCGTCCTCATGGCGTAGGCGTTGTCAGGCGCGAGAACCGCGGGCTCGACGCTCATCGTGATGTCGTCGCTCACCTCGAAGTCGTACATGAACGCGAACACGTTTGCGTCGATTATCTGAAGCACATACACGAGCGCCGTCGCTACGATGGAGTAGTCACGCAGCCGCCGGTAGGAGTCGCGGTAGTACTTCGCCTGTTCCGCGTTAATCGGCCCGGTGTAGGTGGTCTCCGTGCTGGTCGCCTCCTTGTATATGTTTCTGAACCTGTTGTAGTTGAGGTTGTTGTTCCACACGAAATAGCCCGCCGTGAGAAGGCCGGTGTAATAGACGGGAATCTTCCAGTACTCACCGTTGTAGGCCTGTCCGAGTCCGGGGAGCAGGGCGGAGTAAATGGCGGCACGTCCCGGATTAGGCTTCCCGTTCGACGGGTAGAACGCCGCGGCGTCGAGCAGCGATCCCCAATAGACGAGCCCCGCCCCGACATAGAGCCAAGTGGCGGTGGTCTTGTAGGATTCGTTAGGAGTGCCCGCCGCGACGGATTTCTTGTATTGGCTTGTGTAGTAGCCACCTACACCGGCGCAGGCCGCGATTCCGCCATAGACTACGGGCAGTTTCCAATAGTCTCGGTTGTAAATCTGACCGCTTCCGGGGAGAATGACCGAGCCTCCGAAAACTGTTCCGATTTTGATTTCCTTCTTGTGCCCGAGGCCTTGGAACAGCTCCTTGAACGAGAACAGTTTGTCCGTTGTGTCCGACTTCTCCGTCATCGTGGAGTCATTGTAGTTCTGCTGAAAGGCCTGGTCCTTGAACTGGGCGCGCGCACTGATGCCGCCGAGGCAGAGACCGGCAAGAAGAACCATTATGAAAACTCGAACCCTTCCCATTCGGAAACAGCTAAAGATTTGACTTTTCGAGGGCATCGATGAATTTCTTCACCTCATCGTCCGACGAGAAATGAATCGTAATCGTTCCCTTTCCGGCTCCTGAACGCTTCAGGCTTATGCTGTTGTCGAAATATTTTCCGAAGACTTCGAGGACCTTGAAATATTCGTCCGGCAGCTCCTGCGCCTCATTCCCTTTTTCTTCGCCGCCCTTCTCGGCTTCCTTGGCGAGGCGGTGAATCTTCTCCTCAAGCTGCCGCACGGAAAGCCCGTCCTTTACGACGAGGTCGCAGAGAACTTCCTGAACCTCAGGGTCTTCCACTCCGAGAAGAACCTTGGCGTGCCCCACGCTGACCTGTCCTACCTTGAGGTCGTGCTGAACCTTTGCCGGCAACTTGAGCAGACGGAGGTAGTTCGTCACTGATGCCCTCTTCTTGCCGACCCTCATGGCCATCTGTTCCTGGGTCAGGTTGCATTCGTCAATCAGCCGCTGGTAGCTCATCGCCACCTCTATCGGGTCGAGGTTCTCCCTCTGGATGTTCTCCACGATTGCCATCTCCAGCATCCCCTGATCGTCCGCGTTGCGGATGTAGGCCGGAACCATCTCCATTCCAGCGAGCCTGCACGCCCTGAAGCGCCGCTCGCCGCTGATAATCTGGTATTTGTCGGCAGATTTCCTCCGCACGGTAATCGGCTGGATGAGGCCGAGCGTCCTGATGGACTCGGCAAGTTCGGTGAGCGCCTCCTGGTCGAATGTCATTCGCGGCTGGAACGGGTTCGGCTCAATCATGTCAATCGGAATCATGAGTATGTCCGCCGAACTGCGCGGCTGTTCAGCCGTTTCGGTGCTCACAACGACCTTGTTGACATATCCTACCGGCTTGCGGATGTTCTCCAAATCCGTCGCCTCCCCGAGCAGCGCCCCGAGTCCCTTTCCCAATCCTCTCTGCGTTTTAGATGCCATATATTACACTTTTTAGATGCCCTATTTCTTCACGGTGTCCCCGTTGCGCTCAAGAACTTCCTTCGCGAGGTTGAGGTAGTTCGTCGTTCCGTTGCAAATCACGTCGTAGAGAATGATAGGCTTGCCGTGCGACGGTGCCTCACTGAGGCGTATGTTTCTCTGTATTATGGTGTTGAACACCATGTCCTTGAAATGATCCTTGAGTTCCTGCACAACCTGGTTGTGAACCTTTGTCCTTCCGTCGTACATCGTCACGACGAAGCCTTCGATGGTCAGCGACGGATTCACCCCGCCCTGCACGAGGCGTATCGTCTGGAGCAGCTTGCCGAGCCCCTCAAGCGCGAAGAACTCCGGCTGCACCGGAATCATCACAGAATCGGCCGCCGTGAGGCAGTTCACCGTAATCAGGCCGAGTGAAGGCGAGCAGTCTATGATTATGTAGTCATAGTTGTCCCGCACCGGCGCGAGGGCTTTCTTGAGAATGGATTCCCTTTCGTCCGTGCCGAGCATCTCGATTTCCGCGCCGACGAGGTTGATGTTCGACGGAATCATCTGAAGCCTCGCTATCTCCGTCTGTATCAGCACGTCCTCCACCGAGCGTTCTCCAATCATGAGCTCGTAGAGCGTCCTCTTCTCCTCGTTTTCCGGAGAAAAGTTGAGTCCCGAGGTCGTGTTGGCCTGCGGGTCGGCGTCTATTATGAGGACATTCTTCTCAAGCACGGCAAGAGAAGCGGCAAGGTTGATGGCGGTCGTGGTCTTTCCCACTCCGCCTTTCTGATTGGCT
>CAVBPI010000055.1:8003-10820 GCA_963596955.1 bacterium
CGTCGGAGAGGACGCGCATATTTTGCAAAATTACGAAAATATTTTCATTCCTTTTCTTAGAAACTATTTTATTTACTACTTTTGTCGCTTCAAATTCGCCTGCGAAAATTTTTGTCGCGGGAAAAATTTACGGAATATGGCATCTCATGATAATGTGAGTAATATATGGTATGCGGTTGTGAACCCGAACGCGGGCTCTGGAAAGACCGTGACGGAATGGCCGAAGGCTGAAACGCTCCTCAGGGAAACGCGGGTGGAGTATGAATACCGGACGACGTGGAGCAGGGGAGCGGCCGTGGAAATCACCGTCAAGGCCTGCGAGGCGGGCTACAGGCGCTTTCTCGCCGTCGGAGGGGACGGCACCGTGCACGAGGTTCTTGAGGGCATAGTCCGCTTCATCGAGATGTCCGAGGTCGCCTCGGCCTTTGAGCCCGGGACACCTGCGCCGTCGCTTTCGGACTTCACCCTCGCTGTGGTTCCGGTAGGCTCAGGCAACGACTGGATTCGCACGCTCGGGGCACCGAGGGACTATGCGGCACTGGCAAGGCTGCTCAAGAGGGGGGCTTTCGGGAAGCAGGATGTCTTCCGCATCGCGGGGTATGACAGAGAGACTTCTACGGATGTCGTTTCCTATATGGCGAACGTCGGCGGCGTAGGCTTTGACGCCAACATCTGTCATCAGGTGAATTTTGAGAAAAACTCCGGAAAGAGCGGCAAGATTCTCTATCTCAAGGTTCTCATTTCCAATGTCATGCGCTGCAAGCCGTTCCGCTGTCGCGTGGTCGCCGACGGAAAGACCGTATTTGAGGGCGACTCGCTTTCGATTGCCATGGGCGTCGGGAAATATTCCGGCGGCGGGATGATGCAGGTCCCGGACGCCGTCATGGACGACGGGCTTCTCGACGTCACCGTCATCCCTGTCCTTCCGATTCGCAAGATTATCCGTGCCGTCCCGACTCTGTTCTCCGGCAAGCTCCTTTCCTCAAATCCGGAACTGACCTTCACCCGCTGTTCCTCCCTCCGCATCGAGTCGCTTGAAGGCCCGGGCGTTCTCGTCGAAGTCGATGGCGAAGTCATCTGCAGCACCCCCATCACCGTAACCCGCCTCCCCGGTCAGCTCAACGTCCTTACAGCTGAGGCATAGTTCTGAAAATTTTAGGCCTTTTCATGCAATTTTCCAATCGTCTATGCATCGTTTGACGGTGGAGAAGTTTTCATGATGTTTACCTTTCTGCATTTTCGACATTTATAATATGTCATGCGTCGATAAGCGCTCGCAATCCAATATTTATTTGCGAGTGCCGGGTGCAGAAATAGGGTTACATCCCGGTGATTCTGTCATAAGGATACAAAAAACGATAAAATTATGGAAAACATGAAAAGAATGTGGAAACCCGCGATTAAGTTCGGGTTCATTGCGCTCATTGCGTTGCTGTTGCTGATTCCGCTCGGGCTGATCTTTATGCTCATTTCCGAGAGAACGGATGCGCAGGCTAAGGTCGAACAGGAGATTGCCGCGTCTTATGCTGGGAATCAGCTCATAAAGGGGCCTGTGCTGCGCTTCACGATGCCGGATGACAAGGAGGTGGTCGCGGAGTGCTCTTCGGCGGACTATCGGGTGAACGTCACCACGGATGAACTGCATCGCGCGGTCTATAAGGTGATTGTCTATGACTCACGGATAGACATCCGGGGGCGGATGCTGATTCCGGAGCCGCTTCCGAAGTTCCGGTCATGCTCGTTCCTGATGGTAATTTCCGATTTCAAGGGGCTGTCCGGGGTGCCTGTTCTCAAATTGGGAGGAAAGGAATATGAACTTGTGAAAAAGGGAAAGAGTCTTGTCGCTGATTTGGGAGGTTTCAATGAGATAAAGGGCGGCGATTCCGTGGATTTCACAGTCTCGCTCGATTTGAAGGGGACGGAATCTCTGGCGCTGCGCCCGTCGGCGAAGGAAACGACCATGGAGATGAGTTCGTCTTTCCCGAATCCGAGCTTTCAGGGAGAGTATCTTCCTTGCAGCCGTGAAGTCCGTTCCGACGGCTTTGATGCGAGCTGGAAGGTTTTGGAGATGAACATCACCGACAGCTCCGATGTGATTGCCGTGAAGTTCGTGAATCCGGCGAATCCGTACCAGCAGACCATTCGCTCCCTGAAATATGGCATTATCATCATAATCCTCGTGTTCGTGGCCGGACTTTTGGTCGAGTTCGTTTCCAAGAAGGAAATCAGCCTCGTTCAGTATGCGGTAATCGGGCTCTCGCTTGTGCTGTTCTATTCGCTCCTGCTGTCTTTTTCCGAACTGATGCTTTTCGGCTGGGCCTACCTGATTGCCGCGCTGATGACGGTGGCCGCCCTTTCTCTCTATTTCCGGGCAATCCTGAAGAGCCGCCGCGCCTATCTGCTTGGACTGTTCCTCGCCGCCGTCTATGGAGTGAACTACCTGCTGCTCAGCATGGAAACCTTTGCCCTGCTCGCCGGTTCGCTGGTTCTCTTCGCGCTGCTCTGCGTGGTCATGTATCTCACCGCCAAAATGAACTGGAGGCAGAACCCCGAAGCTCAAGAATAAAAACAGGGACTGCTGTTCCAGAGAGTGAAAATATTTCTTCGGAGGAAATCATCATTTAAGGAATGATTTCCTCCATTCTGTATAGTGAATGCCCTTTAATCTGCACCACAATCAGATGCAGCGCGGCCTTTCCTGCGAGAACCTTGACCGCTTCCCCTGAACCGTAGCCCCTTATCTGCTCCACGGCCTCGTCCCATTGCTTCCCTGCGGCTTCCTCTGTCGCGTTTGGTTTGAGATACTTCAGTTCGACG
>CAVBPI010000056.1:0-3329 GCA_963596955.1 bacterium
CAGTGTGACATCAACAGTCGCCCGGCCTCCGCTGACTTGTCTGTTCTCGGCAAATCCGAGGCAGGAGAAAATCAGTGTCGCATTCGGAGACGACACTGTCAGGGCATATCGTCCGTCGATGTCCGTCACCGTTCCGTTCGATGTTCTGCCGTCCTCATACACTGTCACCGCAACAAGCGGACTTCCGGTGCCGTCGATAACTCGGCCGCTTACCTTGGCGCTCTGCGCCGACAGTTCAAGCGCCGTACAGAGCAGCAGGATGGCCGTAAAAATTTTGGTCAAAGCTTGCATCTTATATTATGGTTATCAGGAAATCTGAAGCAATTTATTTTCTCACATTTCCTATTGTTTCTTCAATATAAATTCTACCGGCTGACCGTTGATGCAGGTCACTGAAAGCCTTGTCTTTCCGTCCAGTGCATCGGCGGTGACTGCCTCATTGTCTTCATTCAGCGCATATTTGCCGTTGAGCACGACCTCCTTCAGCAGAGGCTGGCTCGGCTGCGACGTCGTGTAGCCTTTCTTCGTAATTCCGAGATCCGGCGTGCAGACGCTCATCACGATGCTTCCGTCCTCTTTCGTCCGCTCCATGACGATTGTCTCCGGCTGGATTTCGGCGGCGAGGGTCTTGTCCGAACTGTAGCCCCTGTAGCTGATGTAGGCGGTGATTCCTGTGGCCGCGTCCTTCACGACGTGCGCCTCATTGTCCGCCTGAAGAACTGTATATGGCAGTTTCTTCGCAAATTTTCCGACCTCTTTACTGCCTGGCCGCACAAGCATCATATACTCGTATGAAGCCCCTTTCGGAGCGGTTCCATGGTCGATGTACGCCGTCACGAAATCTCCCTCTCCGGTCTTTTTCTTCGTGTCAGACGGCGATGACTGATGCTTTTTCTCGACGACGAGTCCATATCCGTTCCTTATTATATAGCTGTTTCCGTTGACGTCGGTCAAAACCACAGGCGTGTTCTCAGTATGTCTGTAGGAATATGGGAATGTCCCCGAATATTCGTCGTTTATATCGACTTCCGCGTCCTTGTCTTCGAGCCTGAGCTGATAGAGCGTGGTCTCCGTCGGATACTGCGAATTATTAGAAATGCCTGTTCCTATATGGACTATCCTGTTGTCGAAGCAGAAGACGCTCTTCGTGGCAGTCGCTCCGGCGCAGAAATTTTTTCTGTCCCTTTCGACGTAAGTGAATGCGAGACAGCCGTTTGCTCCCTCAAGTGACGAGACACCGGGGAAGCGTGAGGCGTTCCTTTCCATCAGCGTCCCTTTCAGAGGGTTCTCAAGAATGTCGAACGGCAGATGTACCGAGGTGACTCCCGGGTAGCGGTTCCAGTCCCAGCCTTCCTGCGCATATCCGCTTGCCTTCGCCCCGTCGGGGAATATTACCTGTGCCGAGCCGTAGCTCAGATAGCGCCCGTAACGGTTGTCTGCGGCGTAAATCTCTGAACTCCAGACATCGGAGTTGAATCCCTTGAGGGTGAGCATCCATCCGTTTCTGCGATGAACTCCGAATGCTCCGTAATTATATACACGGAATCCGTCCGGAGCCGCCTTTGCCTTGATGCCGGCTTTCTTGAACGCGGAGAGTGCCTTCTTGTCCTTCCCTCCGAGGGCGATGTACGCTCCCGCAAGGTCAGGGTCTGCCGGAAGTCCAGCACCGGTCAAATCTCCGAGCAGAGCGAGCTGCCCATAGGTCTCGACATCCGCGTCCGGAATCCTGCCGTTGAACGGGTGTCTTCCGCAGACTCCAATTCCCCAGTCGCGCCCGTTGGTGTAGTCATACATGGCCATCAGCGCCTTCTTGAAGTCTTTCCTTGCTGCAGCGTTAATCTCGAAATCCGTCCCGGAGGTGAAGCGTATGAACTCCCCGAGAGCCGCGAACGCTCCGACGGAATAACCCGGGTAGTGCCCGCCGTGGTGGAATGAAGTCCCGTCCATCTTTATGCCTCCCACAGTGCCGTCCGTGAATCCGAGCGAGCCGGAGGTCCATGCACCCAAGGCCTTCATATAGGCGTACTTGACATCGTCTGACGGGGCCAGCATAGCGGAGACGACGCGGCAGTTGTGGAGCGTGTGCCATGCGTCGAGCACTCCGTCGCGCGTCTGCTCATAAGGCATACGGACTTCCTGAAGACCGGACCAGTAGCTGAGCGTCTTGAGATATTCATTGAGTTTTCCCGCCTTTTCGAGCGGTTCACGCAGAATCCATATTCCTTTATAAAGGTTACGCACCTGATATCCGTAGTGATGGTTCGTTCCCTGTCCGCTTCCGTATGCAAATCCCTGGTCTATGGCGTGGTCCATCGCGTCGATGACCTTGCCGACATTGGCAGTGCTGCCCGTATAGAGGTAGTCGAGCGCATACCAATAGACGATGTCCTGAATGAAGCGAATCCTCATCTCTCCGGCGGCATTGTTGAACTCGTCGTCGCTCAGCAGCGGCGCTCCGGTTATGCTTCCGTCAGGCAGACGGCATATCCCGTATTTGTCGATAAGTCCTTGTGCCCTCGCGAGAAGCGTGTTCTGCGTGTATTCCGCGCCAGGGTTATCGGAGCCGGCCCATTCGTCCATCCTTTTCTCGACGGTCCGGAGCATTTCCTTCTCCTCGACAGTTATGGGTCTGATTTCCAACTCCTTGTACTGTTCCCATTCCCACAGTCGGCACCACTGCCAGAGGTCGCGCTTCAGATTGCAGTTGTTTTCCGGAATCTGCATATCAGGAGTAATCTGCGCGTGTAGCTTCTTCGCCGGGAAACTTACCCTATCTATATATATGGTACCGTGCGGAGCCGCGGAGCGTATCGTCATCTTCGCCGCGAGCGTGTTTCTTTCCGAAGGCTTCTTGTCTCCATAGTGTCCGTCAGGCGTGAGCATATCAATATATTTCATCCATATCGCCCTCCATCCCGTATGGTTCATATTGAAGTTGAAATGGCATATTTCATTTCCCAACCAGTCGTAAAACGTGAACAGAAGCGGTTCATTCATCGTTTCCGTGTTATACACCCACATAATCAGCCCCGCGCCATCGACTTTCATCGAAGCCTCGATGTCCGAATGGTTCGAGAACACGATTTCAGATGCCCCGTCGTTCCATGAATATTTCACGGACTGCTTCCCGTCCTTGAACTTCTCGGTTGAAATGCAGGCCTGTCCGTTGCCGCTTACGGAAATGAACGACGGCATTCCTCCCTCGAAATTATGTTGGGAGTCAATTGCCGCAAAGGCGTTGTGCGAAAGCACTATAAGGGATAAAAGAAATGTAAGTTTCTTCATAATTTACATCTTTGGAATGCAAATGTAATAAATCTTTTCTTAAC
>CAVBPI010000056.1:3339-9332 GCA_963596955.1 bacterium
GTTTGCGTGCACGGAATTTTTTTTAACCGCATAAATTAGAAATATTCAAGTTATGCTTAAAATATTTGCAGGAACATATATTTCGCTTGTCGCAGGCATCCTCCTTTCCGTGAGCGCTGCGGCTCAGCCCGTTGATTACGGCATTGAGCACGGCGTGCTTTCGTTTGAGACTGGTGTATCTCCTGTTGTTCCCGGTCGGCATTCTTCCGCGAGCGTGTCCGGGCTTCACTATAAGCTTGGCACTCATTCGCTTGAATGGAACTGGAAACGCGGCGGCGCAAGGCTTTCGATTCCCGGGCGGATTCCTTATATGAAGGAAAATCCCGACCCCAAGGAGACATCCGTCTCTACCTTTGTCTTCTGGGTCTATTCCGACACTTCTCTTGAGGGGTCGCTGCGCTTTTCTTTCCTTAAAGAGGGGCGCGAATGTTGTGGATTTGACTATCGGCTCGGATTCACGGGCTGGAGAGGGGCTTGGGTCGCTTTTGACAGGGACATGACGGGAACTCCGGAGGAGGGGATGGACGAGGTCGTGATTACAGCACCTTCCTGCGTGCGTCGTGGACACCTGTGGTTTGACGGCATCATAACCTCAGCATTTGAGGATGTCCGCTACCATACTCCCGACTGGCAGGCTCCGTTTGTAAACAAGGACACTGACATTCACTGGCTTGTGCTGAACAAAAGCTGGAATCTTCAGCTCGATGTCCCCGAGATGCCGCTTTCGGACTCCGATGTCAAGGATATGGCGACCGTCACGGAGCGTTTTGTCAGCCTTGTCACGCCGGGCAAAGTTCCGTCCATGGATGAACTCCGGAGGATGTACGAAAGTTATGGGATAAGGGAGAATCCCGACGGGACGGTCACCGGCAAGCCGATCTGGTTCACCCGTTACGGCGAGACTTTCATCAATCTCGGAGTTTCTGATGCCTCGGCCGCATTTCGCAAAAACGGACAGTTGCTTCGGGCATACAACGACAATCTTCTGAATGTGGCGGCGGCATGGAATTGCGCTTCGGACAAGGCTGAAAAACAGGAACTTGCACGGATGTATGTGATGATGACAAGGCATCTTCTCGACCAGGGATTTGCCGCAGGAAGCGCACAGGGAACCCTGCATCATCTTGGCTACAGCATGAGGAACTTCTACATAGCTCCGGTGCTGATGAGGGACGTCCTGCGTGAAGCCGGTCTCTCCGAGCCGGTTCAGCAGGCTATGGAATGGTTCTCAGGGGTGGGGGAAGTTAAGACCGCGCCGACGGAGCCGGGGATGGACATTGATGCCTTCAACACCTCGCTCATGGGCAGAATGGCCTCGCTTCTGATGTTGGAGGATTCCCCTTACAAATGGGCTTATCTCAAGGCGCTTTCACGCTGGATTGACAACGGATTCAAATATGTCGATGGAACGAGGCCATGCTTCAAGACCGACGGCTCAATCTATCATCACCGCAAGGCCTATCCGGCATACGCCGTAGGAGGGCTTGACGGCGCGGTCAATTCTGTCTGGATGCTGCGGGGGACGGCTCTTGCAGTCTCGGAGGAGAGTCACGAGATTTTGAGGCACGCGCTTCTTGAGATGCGCTTCTGGTGCAACCTCCGCTCCTTCCCTCTGGCAATGTCGGGGCGGCATCCTGACGGGAAGGGCGAACTCTATCCGAGACACTACGCGATGCTTGCCGAGTCGGGCAGCCCGGACGGCAGGTCGTTGATTGACACTGTTCTCGCATCTGCATTCCTGCGTCTTGCCCCGGATTCGCGACCAAAGGAAAAGGCTTGGATTCGCAGTTTTGCAGCTGTCGGCATTGCTCCCGAACCGACACCGCAGGGCAGTCGCAGTTACGGCTACAACTGCTCGCTCTCGCACCGCTGCGGAGAGGCGCTTGTGACCTTTGCCGGGCACAGCCGCTACCTTTGGGCTGCTGAAATCTACAACGGAGCGAACCACTACGGACGCTACCTCACCCACGGAAGTATGCAGATTCTCGGCGGCGGTTCGCCGGTCATCGGCTCTTTCGGGAGCGGATTTCAGGTCGATGGCTGGGACTGGTGCCACATACCGGGAACTACGGCGGCGCAAATCCCGATGGAGCGGATGAAGGCGAATGTTCTGAACGTTGATGAGTATTCGGGATATGAGGAAATGCTCCTTTCCGATGAATGGTTTGCCGGCGGAGTTTCCCACAAGGGCAGTTATGGTGCTTTCGCGATGAAGCTCCACGAGCATGACAAATACAACGGCAGCCTGCGTGCACGCAAGTCCTTCTTCGCTTTCGGGGACAGGATTGTCGCCCTCGGCTCCGACCTTGAGAATGCGCTGCCCGGCTCCGAACTTCACACGACCCTGTTCCAAAACACGATAACGGAAGACACTCCGACCGTTGTGGATGGGGTTTCCGTCAATTCCACAGACTTCCATGCCGAACTGAACTCTCCGTTCACGGTGCTTCGTGACAGATTCGGCAATGCCTATCTTGTGCGTGATGCCCTTGTGCGTGTTTCGCGCGGACTCCAGCATTCGCTTCACGAGGAAACTGACGCACCGACGGAGGGTATCTTTGAAAAGGCCTATATTTTCCACGGCGGCATTGTCGGGAAGGGTGCCGTTGCCGGGGACATATATATGAAGGATGGTTATGAGTATATGGTCGGGCTTCAGCCTTCGGACGAACGGCTCGCTTTCTGGACTTCCAGGCTTCCTTACGCCGTCATGCGCCGGGACAGGAATGCTCATGTCGTCAGAGACCATGAGAGCGGAGTGACCGGCTGCGCAGTATTTGAGGCCGGAACTGTGGATTCGCTCATCGTAGAGAGTTCTCCGGCGATGATAATGTACTCCGGTGAGGGACAAGAACTTACCTTGAGCGTCTGCAATCCTGATTTGGCTCTTTATGAAGGCGAGGCCGACGAGGTCTATGACGAAGACGGCAGGAGGATAGAGCGCAGCGTGTATGGACGCAAATGGATTGACAATCACTGCCTTTCGACTGTTGTAAAACTCAAACTGAAAGGCCTTTGGGAAGTCAGTGACTGCGGCACCACCGTCGTTGAGGACTCGCGTGAGGACAACTGCACGACATTGGTTTTCCGCACTGGCGAGGCCAGAACCGAAGAAATCGTGCTTAAAAGAATCTTGCTATGAGAAATGTCGGGAAAATTATGAATGACGGACTTAAATGCCTGCTTCCTCTCTCCGCATTGGCAACGCTCTCATGCGGCGCGGGAAAGGAGACGACTCCTCCTAATATAATATATGTATTTCCTGACCAGTTCCGAGGCTCCGCGCTTGCATTCTGGGATGAGCCTGAATATCAGCCGTATGTCCGCTGGAAGGCCGACCCTGTTCACACTCCAGTCCTCGATGCTTTCGCGGACGAGTCCGTGGTTCTCGCGAATGCCATGAGCAACTGCCCGCTGAGCAGTCCATACAGGGGAATCTTCCTCACCGGAATGTACCCTGAAAGAAGCGGAATCACTCTCAACTGCATGGCGGAAAGGCCGGAGAGCAGTCTCCGCGAAGACGCAGTCTGCATAAGCGACGTGCTGAAGTCCCGAGGCTACAGCTGCGGCTACATAGGAAAGCTCCACGCTGACTTCCCGACAATGAACGACCCCGAGCATCCCGGACACTATGTCAGCGACAGACGGCCGGAATGGGATGCCTACACCCCGCCCGAGCGCCGGCACGGCTTTGACTGGTGGTACTCCTACGGCACATTCGATGTCCACAAGAACCCTCACTACTGGGACACGGACGGAGTACGACACGACCCCAAGGAATTTTCCGTCAAGCACGAGACTGACAAAGCGATAGAATATCTCCGCAACGAACACGGCGAGCGCGGCAAGGATGCACCGTTTTTCCTCGTCGTCGCCTACAATCCTCCCCACGCCCCGTACAGCGGACCGGAAGACTGCATGACGGAAGATTATGCTCTCTATAAGGATATGTCATACAAAGACTTGTATGTACGCCCCAATGCCGACACGACTCTCGTGAAGGCTCCGTCCGCAAGGTACTACTTCGCCAATGTCACGGCGGTTGACCGTGAGTTCGGTCGCATTCTCGACGAGGTGAAGCGGCTCGGGCTGGACAGGAATACTATTGTAGTATTCACTTCCGACCACGGCGAGACGATGTGCAGCCACGGCACTCTTGACCCTAAGAACTCAATCTGGACCGAGTCGTTCAATGTTCCGATGCTCGTCCGCTATCCGGAGAAAATCCGCCCTCATGTAGATACGACGCTCCTGTCCTCGGTCGATATAATGCCGACGCTCCTTTCCATGGCGGGGCTTCGCGACGCTGTTCCCTCCACTGCCGAGGGGCGGGACTTGTCACCGATTCTGATGGAAAAAGGAGAAGGATGCGAGGCTCCCTCTTCCGTTCTCTATCTTCGCAATCTCAACGGCAAAAAGACCTCCGACGGCATTGTCACCGGCTTTTTTCCTGAAGCCAGAGGCATAAGGACGGCATCCCACACGATGGAAATTTCCATAACTCGTGAGGGAAAACTTCGCGAAGTCTTGATTTACGACGACAGGAACGACCCCTATCAGATGCACCCGATTGACCGTCATGACGCTCCTGAGTTGTTTGAAAGCCTGCTTGCCGAACTCTCCGCAAAGCTGAAGGAGGCCGACGATGTATGGCACAGAAATGGTATTATTGAAAACTTGAAATTTTGAATATATGAAACTTGTTGATAAACTGTGTGTTGCGATTTTCGCCGTCGCGGCTGTCGTCTCCTGCGACACCTCGAAGCTTGAGGAACGGCTCGACTCACTTGAGTCGCGGATTCATGCTCTCGAAAAATCCGTCGGGCAGGTCAATGACAATGCGGTGGCTCTTCGTCAGCTGATGAAGGAAAATGTCTGGATTGAGGAATATGAGACCGTCCTTGACGGGGAAAAGACTGTGGGATATGTGCTTACGCTGAGTGACGGAACGACGGTGGATGTCATCTATGGCATTGAGGCTGACGCTCTTGTCCCTATGCTTGGAATTGATTCCGAAGGAAAATGGATAATGTCGATGGACGGAGGCAAGACTTTCTCCCGCATTGAGGGGGGGGCTACGGATGCCACTGCGAAAAATGGCGTCACGCCGCAGGTTCGTGTCGATTCCTCCGGATTCTGGCAGATAAGCCTTGACGGCGGCAGGACCTGGAAGCATATACTCGGAGCGGACGGCAATCCGCAAAGCGCGGAGAGTGCACCGGTTGAGTCCGGAGGTTCTGCAAGCATATTCAGGTCCGTGACCTACGATGAAGCCACGCAGCGGATGATTCTCGTACTTGCCTCTGACGGACAGACGGTTGTACTGAATGTCGTGCAGGATTTCCGCTTCACCGTAGAAGACTACACTCCTAAGACTGCGATATTTTTCGGGAACAGCGCAAGCTTCAATGTGACGGCATCGGATGTCGCAGAGGTGATGCTTGAAGTGCCTGACGGCTGGAGGGCAACATTTGACGACGGGAAACTTACGGTGACTGCTCCGGAGAGCGGAACGGCAGGGGAGTATTCCGTCGGCATCGTCGCGGTGTCGAACGGCGGACTGATGAAGCGCCTGACTCTGGAATTTACTCTGACAGACATGATTGGCGGGCTTCTTGACTATTCATACGCCGGCTACAATCATGGTGAAACCGCCCCTGCCGAGGCCTCCGCATGGGGTTACAAGGTCTATAATGTCTGTGACTACGGCGCCGTTCCTGACGACGGCAAGTCGGACAGGGAAGCCTTCCTGAAATGCCTTGAGGCGGCTCTCGGGGTGCCATATTCGGTGAATAACAGCAATGTGATATGTTTTAATGACAAGGCGGCTGCCAATGCGATAGTATATTTCCCCGAAGGCGAGTTCATACTTCACACTTCTGACGATGATGTGGAACTTACCGGCAAGAGTCCGAGCCAAACCATTCAGATACGCTCCGGCAACATCATACTTCGCGGAGCCGGACGGGACAAGACCGTGCTCGTGATGCAGG
>CAVBPI010000056.1:9342-10724 GCA_963596955.1 bacterium
CCGACGAAAGCGCGCTGTACAGTTCACCTGCTATGATTGAGTTCAAGCACAACACAGGGCTTAAACAGCTTACGACCGTGACAGCCGATGCAGCGAAAGGCTCGTTTTCCGTTGAGGTTGCCTCCACGGCCGAACTTTCAGAAGGGCAGTGGGTCTGTCTTTCGGTGCTGAACAACGACCCTGCATTTGTCGCGGCCGAACTCAAGGCCGGAAATCCCACGGATGCCGAGCTTGCGAACATGACGAATATAAGGACGATAGGCGTGCAGGTCTATGACTATCACCAGATTCGGAGCATAAGCGGCAACAAGCTGACTTTCGTTGAACCTATAATGCACGAAGTTGATCTTCGATATACGGCAAACACAAGTCCTTCCGGTTATAATTGGAGCATACACAAATTCCCCCATTATGAGAACGCCGGCGTGGAGGACCTTACTTTCAGAGGCAATGCCAAGGATCATTTCGAGCATCACGGCAGCTGGCAGGACGACGGAGCCTACAAGCCGCTCAATTTTGTGCGCCTTACGAACTCGTGGCTGCGCATGGTCGGATTTGAAAGTGTCAGCGAGGCCTGCTCCATCGTCACCAGTGCCAATGTCTCCGCCTACGACATAACTTTCAGCGGCAGAAGGGGACACGCTGCGGTCCGTTCACAGGGTTCCTCGCGCGTGTTTATCGGCGCGACGACGGACAGGACCTCGGGCTACCTCATCGACAGTCCGGAAACATATTCCGAACAGGCAGGACAGTACCACGCCGTAGGTGTGTCGAAGCAGAGCATGGGCGCGGTTCTCTGGAGAAACACTTGGGGAAACGACAGCTGTTTCGAGTCCCATGCAACGCAGCCCCGTGCGACCCTTATCGACTGCTGCACGGGTGGCTGGATGCCGTTCCGGCAGGGCGGCGATGCGGCTCAGGTCCCGAACCATCTTGCAGACCTCGTGGTGTGGAACTTCAATTCCACGACTCCGCAGACGACCGCATTCATATTCTGGGATCACGACAGCCGCTGGTGGAAGTTCATCCCTCCGGTGATTGTCGGCTTCCATGGCGAGCCTACGACATTCGACGCTTCACAGGTGCAGGCCGAACTGAGCAACGGAACGCCGTTTTTCATCGAATCCCTCTACGAGCATCAGCTAAAGGCCCGCCTCGGTGCGGTCCCGGCTTGGCTTCAGGCTCTTAAATAGCATATAATCAATAAAATAATACAGATATTATGAAACGGATTTTTTCATACCTTTTACCGCTCCTTGCCGCAGGCACTCTCGCCGCGTGCTCGGACCTTTCGGACATCGAGAACAGGGTTGATTCCCTTGAAAGCAGGGTCGTTGCTCTCGAAACGGCCGTCGGAAAGATAAATGACAGGGTGGATGCCC
>CAVBPI010000057.1:0-2844 GCA_963596955.1 bacterium
ATATATTTATCTGTATGTCAATATGTTCTGAAAACATGGCAATCTTCGGCTCATCCGAGAAAACTCAGTAATATTCCGGCGGCCACAGCCGAGCCGATGACACCCGCCACATTCGGCGCCATGGCGTGCATCAGCAGATGGTTGTCCTTGTCGAACTCCCTTCCCACGGTTTCCGAAACTCTTGCCGAATCCGGCACGGCGGACACTCCGGCATTGCCGATAAGCGGATTTATCTTCCTGCCTTCCTTGCAGAACAGGTTCATGAATTTTACAAAAAGTACGCCGCAGAAAGTGGCTATCACGAACGAAATCAGCCCTAAAATGAAGATTTTTACCGACTGCGGAGACAGAAATTGGTCCGCCTGCGTGGATGCTCCGACGGTGAGCCCGATGAGGGTTGTCACCACGTCGATAAGCGGCCCCCGGGCGGTCTCTGCGAGCCTTCTGGTCACCCCGCTCTCTTTCAGAAGGTTGCCGAAGAAGAGCATTCCTAAAAGCGGCAGACCGGACGGGACGATGAACGCGGTGAGTATGAAACCGACTATCGGGAATATGATTTTCTCCCGCTGGCTGACCTGTCTCGGAGGAGCCATTCTGATGATTCTTTCCCTCTTTGTGGTCAATAAAAGCATGATTGGCTTCTGAATCACTGGCACGAGCGCCATGTAGGAATATGCCGAGACGGCGATGGCTCCGAGAAGATGAGGCGCAAGCTTTGAACTGAGGAATATGGCCGTGGGACCGTCCGCTCCGCCGATTATTCCGATCGCGCCGGCTTCCTGAGGGGTGAACCCGAGCCATAGCGCGAGCAGGAACGCTCCGAATATGCCCATCTGCGCCGCCGCGCCTATGAGTATGAGCCGGGGCTGGGAGATGAGCGAGGAGAAGTCCGTCATCGCGCCGATTCCGAGGAAGATGAGAGGGGGATACCACCCTTTCACGACACCCTGATAGAGGATGTTCAGCACGGAGCCTTCCTCATAGATGCCTACCTGCATCCCTTCCGGAAGCGGGATGTTGCCGACGACTATGCCGAAGCCTATTGGCACGAGCAGCAGCGGTTCCCATTTCTTGACGATTCCGAGTGTTATGAAAGTTATTCCGACAGCCACCATAACAATGTGCTGCCACGTGCAGTTGTAGAATCCCGTGAAGCTCCAGAACTGTTGAAGGCTGTCGATGATTTCGTGCATGGGCTTACGCTTTATCCTATTGTGACTATTGCCGCTCCTTCAAGCACCGAGTCTCCCTTCGCCGCGCTTACCGCAGTCACCGTGCCGCTGACGGAAGCCTCAATCTCGTTTTCCATCTTCATCGCCTCCAGCACCGCGACGGTCTGTCCCGCCTTCACGCTGTCCCCGACCTTGACCTTTATGTCGAGAATCACGCCGGGGAGGGGAGAGGTGACCGTTTCGCCCTTGCCGGAAGGCTGAGGGACCGGAGCCTGCACGGTCGGTGTGACAGGCTGTGCAGGCGTCGTCTCAGATGTTTTTGCAACAGGCTGTGTGACAGTCTCCTGCGCCGGCTGCGGCATTTTTCCGCAACTGCCGACCGGCGCGGAGCCGAGCTCAACCTTGTAGGCGGTTCCGTTCACCGTCACGTCAGCGACTCCGTTTTCCACCGAATTGACTTCGACATCATAGTCGTGTCCGTTGATTCTGAAATTATATCTTCCCATAAGCCATGGCGTTTATATTCATTTTCTTTCCTGTCGTTCCGCCCGGAGACCATTCTATCTCCGTATCGTTATCACATAGCTCTCGACATCATGCACCACTCCATATCCTTCTGCCTCAAGTGCCATCGAAATCGCTGCCGCAACCTCGTCCTCCGGCAGAAGTTCCCTTTCGAGCGCCATTGCCACCGCCGCGGCGACCTCCGGGGGCATCGTCCCGCCGCCGTCCGTTTCCTTCCCGCGCCGGACGATTTTCTCCTTCCAGTCAGTGCCCAGAACCCTGCCTATCCCCGCATAGCAGAAATAGAGCACGGTGAGCGCGAAAAAAACGACCAGGACGGAGGTAAGCGTCAGTATGAGTCCGAATTTCATATCTCAAAGCCTTTTTCTGTTACGGAACCTCTTCTACATCGGAAGGTTGTCGTGCTTGCGCACCGGATTTTCCACTTTCTTGTTTTCCAGCTGGACAAGCGCCCTGATGACACGGAAGCGCGTGTTTGCCGGTTCGATGACGTCGTCGATGTATCCGAACGACGCGGCGTAGTAAGGATTGCAGAACAGGTCGTCATATTCCTTTTTCTTCGCATCCTTGAGTTCGGAGCGCTTTGCCGGGTCTTCAGTGGCCTTGAGCTCCTTCGAGTAGAGGATTTCAACGGCACCGTCCGCTCCCATCACGGCGATGTTCGCGCTCGGCCATGCGTAGTTCACGTCTCCGCGCAACTGCTTGCAGCTCATGACGATGTGCGCTCCTCCGTAGCTTTTGCGCAGGGTCACCGTAATCTTCGGCACGGTCGCCTCCCCGTAGGCATAGAGGAGCTTGGCGCCGTTCGCGATGATGCCGCCGTACTCCTGCTGGGTCCCACAGAGGAAGCCCGGCACATCGACGAGGGTGACGAGCGGGATGTTGAACGCGTCGCAGAACCGGACAAAGCGCGCGGCCTTGCGCGATGCGTTTATGTCGAGCACGCCCGCGAGTATCTTCGGCTGGTTCGCCACGATTCCGACGGACTTGCCGCCCATGTGCGCGAAACCTATGATTATGTTCTTCGCCCAGCCTTTGTGGACTTCGAGGAATTGTCCGTCATCGACGATGGAGCCGATGACTCCGTACATATCGTATGCTTTGTTCGGATTGTCCGGGATTATGTCGTTGAGGGCGTAATCTACAC
>CAVBPI010000057.1:2854-10628 GCA_963596955.1 bacterium
AATCTACACGGTTGTAAGGATCGTCGGTAGGTCTTTCCGGCGCGTGCTCGCGGTTGTTTGAAGGAATGAACCCGATGAGCTCACGGATGAGACGCAGGCCCTCGTGCTCGTTTTCCGCGGCGAAATGCGCCACGCCGCTCTTGGTAGCATGAACCGACGCCCCTCCGAGCTGCTCCTGGGTGACGACTTCTCCGGTGACGCTCTTGACGACGGCAGGCCCGGTGAGGAACATATATGAAGTGTTCTGAACCATTATATTGAAGTCCGTCAGTGCCGGCGAATAGACCGCACCTCCCGCGCATGGGCCGAATATTCCGGAAATCTGCGGAATCACTCCCGATGACAGGATGTTCCTTTCAAATATTTCCCCGAAGCCGGCCAGTGAGTTCACGCCTTCCTGAATCCTCGCGCCGCCGGAGTCGTTGAGCCCGATGCACGGCGCCCCGTTGCGCACCGCCATGTCCATGACCTTGCAGATTTTCTGCGCCATTGTCTCTGAAAGCGAGCCTCCGGTCACCGTGAAGTCCTGCGCGAACACATAGACGACCCTGCCGTCGATGGTTCCCTGTCCGGTCACGACCCCGTCTCCGTCGAAATGAGTCTTGTCCATCCCGAAATTGTGGCATCTGTGGTGCACGAACATATCGTACTCCTCGAAGCTTCCCTCGTCCAAAAGCAGCGCAATCCTCTCTCTCGCAGTGAGTTTGCCCTTAGAATGCTGGGCATCTATCCTTGCCTGTCCGCCGCCGAGCCGGGCGACCTTCCTCTTTTCGACGAGTTCTTTAATCTTTTCAGTCTGGATGCTCATGTCAGGTTCAAATTTTTTTATTGCGGAATGCAAATCCCGATTAAACCTCCAAAGTTAAAACTTTTTTGCGGCTTTCAGAAATGCTTTTGTAAATTTGTGTGTTCAAAAAATGAAAAAATTGAATATTGAATCATGTGTTTGGAAATTGATGACGTGGCAAGTGCAGACAGACTGTATGCAAAAAGTGCAGACGGACAGTTCATCGGAGTGAAAGCGGAGAACGGGGCTACGGTGTTCCGCGGGATTGTATATGCGCGGTATGAGCGGTTCGGGATGCCGGAGGAGGCGGATTATGCGGAGGGTGAGGTGTATGACGCGCGGGAGTATGGCTGCGTATGTCCTCAGAACCTGTCGCACCTGCTGGGGCAGCTCGGCCCGAATTCCGGGTTGGAAATGCGTGAGGGGGAACTTTGTCTGTCCGTGACCGTGCCGGGGGCAGAGGCGGTGAATGTCGGTTCTGAAGGGGAGTCTGAGGCGCCGGGGAGGCTGCCTGTGATGGTGTGGATTCACGGCGGGTTCTACCTTACGGGGGGAAGCGAGGATCATCGCTATGATGTTTCGCGGCTGGCGCAGGCGGGGAATGTCATCGTGGTGAAGATTTCGTATCGTCTTGGGACTGAGGGATATATGTGGCTGCCGGAAAAGGGAATCGCGAATCTTGGTCTGGAGGATCAGAAAACTGCGCTCCGCTGGATTCGCAGGCATATCGCCTCCTTCGGCGGAGACCCGGACAATGTCACCGTTTTCGGGCAGTCGGCCGGGGCGCACTCCATAGCGTCGCTGATTGCCTCGGCTGACGATGTGGAACCTGTTACGAATGTTCCACGCTTCGGGGGAAAGGTGCTGTTCCACAGGGCTATACTCCAGTCTCCTCCGCTTGGAAACACGATAACTCCGAAAGCCGCGGCAAAGGTTACTGATGCCTTTCTTGACAGGCTTTCACTTGGAATCGGGGCGGGAGAATCGGCTCGGGTGCGCAGGGAAAAGTGCCTTGACGCGGCAATCGCGGGGAAGGGCGTGACGCCTGAGCAGATTATTGCGGCGCAGGATTTCGTGAAGTCAATGCGCCTTGGGCTTGTCTTTCTGCCTGTTCTTCAGGACTATATGAGGATTCCTCCTGTCGGGGCGCTGTCCGAGGCCGGCGCCTGCAATGACGAACAGCCGGGTCGTGATGTTGCGGCCGGCGCCCACGGACATCCGGACCGGGATGCCGCGGGCGGAAAAGACCGTTTCAGGGTTCTGCTCGGATATAATGCGGATGACGCCTCTCCTTACATCCGCAAATGGACCGGCTTCCTCTGGAAAACCCCTCTGCGCCTTCCGTTGGTCAAGTTCTTGACTGACAAAGTGTTCCGTAAGCCTACGCTGCGCTATGCCGCGAAACTCCGCGCCGCAGGGATAGAGGCACGGACCTACTGCATCGGGTGGCATCCTCAAGGCTCGGAACTCGGCGCCTGCCACAGCATAGAACTGCCTTTCCTGCTCGGAAACTACGGGGACTGGACTGCGGCGGAGATGCTTCGCGGAATGACCCGTGAAGAATTTGACCGCAACAGTGCCGTCATGCAGCGTCTATGGACAGAATTTGCCCGCAGCGGAGAGTTTCCGGCCACGGGCAAAGTATTATAAAGGTAGAAAATCGTCAGGTTTGCCTATTTTATCATAAGCTTTGTGAAAATCTCCGGATAGTTCTTGCCGGCCTTGATTCCTAACGATGACGCGCTCTTGAGGTTAAGGGCATCTTTTGACTCTTCTCCACCCTGAAGTGTCATAGAGTCTTTCAACAATTCCTTGAATGTGGTGACTTCGGTGAGCGGCTTCACATCGTTACCCAACAGCATTGTAATGGAGAGGGTGCCGGATGTCCCGTCTTCATTAAGAATGATGCTGTAGCTGCATTCAGCGGCGGCGGTATCATTAGGCTTGGCTTCATCCAGCATCTTTTTCAGGTTTTCCGGAATATCACTCTCGGCAGCGGCCAATTCCTTCAGCAGAGTGAGGGTTTCTTCGGTAAGGAGTATGCCATAGAGAGCCTTGTTGTTATCTTTAAGAGACAGATAGAATGTAGCTTCCTTAGTCTCACCAATCCACTGATTCTGATACAGCGGAGCGTCAGGTTCATTTGTTTTCTTGCATGAGCTGAAGAGCGCCACGGCTCCCAGCATGAGGGCGAATAAAATCTTTTTCATTATGTATGATATCGTTTAAATGTTTCTAAAAATAATAGTTCAATGCCACGTTGAAACCTATGTTCTCTGTTCCGTAGAGGCAGGCGTGGCTTCCAGGGCTCACGAGGGCGTTGTACCGCTCGACCTTGGAACTGATGCTTGAGAATCCCTCATAGACGGCGTAGGTCTGAGGCTGCCAGATGAACATCACCGGAGTGAAGGTCATCGCCGCCGTGAGCGATAGACGGCCTGTCATGAACCATTCGACGCCCATGTCCGCCGAGATGCCGAGTCCCTGCACATAGCCGACATTGTACCTTTTCACCGGGCGTCCGTAGGCGATGCCGAGAACGGACTCGAAGTCGTTGAGAGTCGGGTCGGTGGCTCCTGATGCGGGCGGCATGGTCATCGGCATGGACGACGGCACGCGGTTGAGGTCGGTCATGGCGTTTCCGTAGTCAAAGTTCAGGGAGCCTCCGGCGATAGCATAGACGAGGTTGAAGCCCATCATGAACTTGAGAGGACCCTTTCCCGCTAGATACTGTGCACCGAGGGCGAGGCTACCGCTGTTCATGTTGGAAATCACGTCATCGACGACCTTGTTCTCCGAGTTCGGGTCTATGGACTTCGCGAGGTCGTCCTGAACATATTCCTTGTAGTCGATGTGGCTTCCGTTGAGACCAAGCGTGGCGCGGAGAGCCCATTTCTCGCTGAGGAAATATCTTACGCGGAAAGCCGCGAGAGGATCCTGGGAGAGGATGAACATCTGCTTCTGCGTCGTGGCCTTGTCGGCGATGAACGCTCCTGCAAAGTCTCCGCTCTTCGGCTGCATATTCATCTTGTACCCAAGCGTCGCGGGGTTGAACGTCACGCCTATCGACCAGTCTCCGGCCTTCGGGCTGAAGCGTTCCGGCTTCTCCTGAGCGGCTGCGGCAACTGATGCTGAAAGCAGGATGGCGGCAATTATGATTTTATATGACTTTTTCATAAATCTTTAATTTTTGAGTCCGCCTTCACTGATATTTGCCGTAGGCATCATGTCAATCGTATAATAGGTAGCCTTTCCGCATTCCGCGGCCTTTTCCATCGAGCAGAAGAAATATGCGTCCGTCGCTACATATTTCCCGGATTCGTTCATCGCGAAACTCTCGGCCTTCGCCCCGGCCTCTACCTTGACCATAAGCGTCTGTCCGACAGGGCATCCGAGTGTGGTCTCGAAATATCCGTCGGCATCGGTCGTGACGGTCTTCACCGCGTATGCCTTGACAGAGCCGCCTTCAGGAATGCCGTAGAAGATGTTCACCGTCAGTCCCGGGTCGGCAGGGTAAGGCTTTTCCTGAATGCCGTTCTTGTCAAGCGCGACAATCCTCGCATGGCCGCAGATGATGGCCTTAGTGGAGATTGTGCTCTCGTCGAGTGATGTCGGCTCCATGGTCGTGCATGAGGAGCAGGCGATGCCGAATCCGGCAATGGCGGACAAAAGCAGCAGGCAGTGCGCCGCAATCGTCGAAGGCTTGATGATTCTTTTCATGTTGTCGTGTGTTTATTATGGTTATCTTATAGTACTTCCCAGTGTCCGTCGTGGGCGTCATATTCGTAAATTCGATGTCCTCGTGAACACGAAGGCAAAGATAGTTCATGACATGGAAAGAATCAAATAGGTAATATTACTTATTTTTGCATTTTTGAAAGAATATTTTGCCGAATCGGGGACAGATTATAACTTTGTATCCGTTAAAATTCATCGACCTGTAATTTTATATACCCTTATATTGTATGAAACGCGCATTATTTCTCATCGTGTTCATTCTCGCCGCCTCGAACGGACTTTCCGCTCAGGACATCGTCTCCGACAGGGCGGACACGCTCTTTTCCCAATGGAACTCGGCGAAGGGGGCGGAGAGGACAAGGATTGCGAACAATCTGATGAAGACGTTCTTCGATGAGGGAGATGTTGACACGCTGATGGTGTTCGGCAAGTCGAGGAATATGGAGCAGAACGCCTGCGTCATGACCTATATGACCGCGCACCTGTTTTTCGGAAACCGTTTTGACGAGGCCTATTCGTTGGGAATAAACGCCTTGCTTGAAAGCGAGAAGGCCGGGAACGAAATGCTGGTGTCGGAGTGCCTGAACAATCTCGGGATAATCTGTCAGCGGAAGGGGCTTTTCGAGCAGGCGATTTCATACATGGAACGGGTTTATGAGATTGACCGCAGGAACGCCGACGAGGCCGGGATGAGCACCACGATGAACAACCTTGCCACTCTCTATCTCGGGGAAGGGGACGCGGAGACCGCCCTGTCGTATGTGCTGCCTGCCATCGAGTATGAGCGGAAGTCCGGCGACAGGGCACGCCTGGCGGTTCGCCTTGCTCTTGCCTCGGACATCTGGCTCGCTCTCGAACATCCGGAGAAGGCCCTTGAGTTTGTGAATGAGGCGCTTGACATAGAACTTGAGGACGGAAGGGTGGTCAAGGCGGCTGTCCGCAGGTCCCAGAAGGTGCCGGTGCTGCTTGCCCTGGACAGGGACCGCGAGGCCCGCGCCTGTCTGGACTCTGCGATTGCGGTGCTTTCATGCCGGGGAAACCACATCTCGCTGGCAATATGCTACAACCTGCTCGGAAGTATCGACGCGAAGGAGGGCAGATGGCGGGATGCCGTCGTCGCCTACAGCCATGCCGAGCTCATCGCCGCTCAGAACGGAGGCGACTATGTCCGCAGGAAGGCTCTCCGGGGACTGTCGGAGTCCTGTGCGATGGCGGGCAACCCCAAGGCCGCCCTTGACTATCTGAACGACTATGTGGAACTGAGCGACAGGCTCAACAAGGACCGGAGCCGCATGGCCGTGGAGGACTTCAAGGTGCAGTACAGGACCGCCGAGACGGAAAAGGAGCTTGCGCTCCAGCAGGTGCGGTCAGGAAACCGGCTTGTCCTTCTGGTGCTGATGTCCTCTCTCGCGGCGATTCTGTGCGCCTGCATCGTCGTCCTCGTGCGTCTGCTCAGGAGCCGCAGGCGTCAGGAGGAGATTCTGCGCAGGAATGACGAGGCCAAGAGCCGGCTTCTGTCGCTTGTCCCTGCGATGGGGGACCGGAAGGAGGCGAAGGTGCTGAGCGAGGTCATAGAGAGCATCGAGACAGCTTCCGACGCCGCCGGCGAGCCTCTTCCTAAGCTCACTGCACGTGAGAAGGAGGTCGTGCGCCTCTGCTGCGAGGGGCTTCAGAGCAAGGAAATCGCCGACAGGATGAACGTTTCCGTCCGCACGGTCGATGCCCACAAGTCCAACATCTTCCGCAAACTCAAGATTAATAGCACGGTTGAACTCGTTAAATATGCAGCTGAAATAGGACTGATACAGGCGATGTGAAGAAAAAGATGGGATGCAAGGCGCACAAAGCCCTCGATACCGGAGCAACCTTGTGGTTGTGAGGATTTCGAGGGCTTTTGCAACGAAGCAGACCGCTTTTTATTCACATCGCCATTACTTATAGCAGTGGAAGGTATAGGTTCTTTTCGACCCGTTGTCATCCGCCACGCCTAGCTTGAGGTCGAGAGGGAAGGTTGCGGTTGATTTCGGAATAATAGTTACCAGATATGCGTAGGTGCCTGAGATGTGGAAATTCTTTTCTACCCTGAATGTCGAGAAATTTGAATATCCGGCCGCGCTTTTCGGGTCGTCCCAGCTTACGGCCATGCCCGGTGCATCTGCTGCCGTCGCTAATTTATATGAGACGGCACGGCTGCTTCCCTTGAACTGAATTTCGACAGTACCTCCGGCATTGCTGCATTTCGGTTCTTCCTTCCATGTCTCCCCCTGATCCGTGCTGTAATAGAGAATGAGCGAGGACGAGAATACCGTCTTGTTTCTGAGATACGCGCTCGTTGATAATGATGAACTTGAATATGAGTCGTTTATGCTGATGAACAGCTTGGTCTCATAGTCCCCGTCGTATTTAACGCAGGCGACATGATAGTCCGACATATTCTTTTTCTCGGCGGAAGTATATTTCATTGTCTCCGAGAATGTCCAGAAACCTGGGCTTGCGAGACTGCTGCCGGTCTCTGACTTCGCGAGTTTCAGATATGCGACGCCGTGCAGGTATGCCCCGCTTGTCAGCTCCTTCCACCCGGAAGCGGACGGGTCAGGGGAGGCGTAGTTGTAGTATATCTTCATGTCTTTCGTCAGGTGGAAATCTCCGGTCTCAAAAGTCGCGCTGATTTCCTTGCCGATTTGGTCTATTGCCGTGACAGTTGTCTTCCCCTTCTTTATGCTGCGGACATCGTATCTGTAGATGTTTTTCCCGTTGTCATTCCAATAGACAGGAGTGACGTCGAAGATGTTGCTGAACTCGTTGTCGGTCTTCCATTTCAGCAGGCTTGACTTCAATTCCTCCTTCTTGTCTTCGTTCCATATCACTATTCTTGCATTCTGACCGATGTCAATCATGGTGGTTTCTTCGTCGTCAATGAAAGCTTTGATTTTGTGTGTACTGAATACGAACGGCTGCAAAATCTTGACGTCACATTTGATAACGCTGCCTTCGTCGTCTGTCACCGTGAGCTTGGCACTCGTTTCACCGGTTGAGAGCGCTCTTGTTGTCTTTGCGCTCAGGACAGTTTCGCTGCCCGTCGTCTGCGAGAGCTTGAGGATGTCGCCTGATGCCTCCCATTTTGCAGAGTCGAAACTAATTTTGTTGCCGGATGCGTCGATGAGGCACAGCTGGTATTTCATGCTTTCATCGTATGTAGCACGCAGCGTTACCGTACTGATACCTGCAGGCCCGGAGGCTGTCATATAC
>CAVBPI010000058.1:0-10329 GCA_963596955.1 bacterium
GTCGAGGATGACCTCCGACGGGGCGGCGGTCGGCCACTCGTGGACCGCGCAGGAGCTCGCCGAGAGGAGCAGCGGGAGGAAAAGGGTTGTGAGAAGGAGGTGCGCCGCGGTCGGACGACCCGTGCTGAGCTGCCCGTGAATCCTGAGAGGGACTGCCTGTATGGCGGATATGACCGTGCGCCGTCTCATTGCCTGCGGCCCCTCCCGAGGTCGAAGCTGTAGGAGAACGACACTCCCGCGTTGTCGAGGCCTATGTAGGTGCGCTTGACGTCGCCCGCGAGGGCGCCGTTCGGCTCGTTGTAGAACCTGTCGTAGTGGAAGCGGTACGCGCCCGCGCCGAGGCTGAACTCGACGTTCCACCTTTTGTCCTTGCTTATAGGGAGCTTGTAGCCGACGCTGAGGCCGCCGCCTATCAGGGGCTTGTTGCCGTCATGGGTCTGGATGCGCCAGTTGCCGTTCGTTGCGAGGTTGAAGTACGCGAGGCCGAAGTGCGCGCCGACGAAGAGGCCGTCGGGCCTGATGAAGTTCCAGCGGAGCTCCGGCTGGACGGCGAAGGTGCGGAACTTGACCGTGGAGGTGAAGTAGTTAAGCGCCGAGTAATAAATCGGCAGATTGAATGAGAGATTGTCGGTAATGTCCGCTTCCACGGCGGCATTGCCTATGAGGAGGCCAAGAGCAAGCGCGTTGCTTTTGACCGTGATTTTCCGGCTCCGGTCCGCAGGAACGGACCGGACGGCATCGGTGGTATTTACGGGATGGGCGTTGGAAGACGTGTTCCCAATCCGACGCGAATGTTGAAGTTGTTGTATGTTGTTGTATGTGACCCCCGAAGTAATCTCCGGAAGTTTGCCCATCTTTTCGATGTGATGTCTCCGCCGAATGCTGACGGTCGTCGCGCGTCCGTCCGGAAAGGCGGTGTCTTTCAGATAGTTCCATACCCCCCCCCGGCTACGGAGAGAGCGTTCCTTGCCAAGGCGGGCGATGTTTCCGTCAAGAAGGACGGAGGATGTGTCAGCTTCGACGCCAGCAATGAGGTCGGACCAGTCACCGACCCTTGAGTCCGCCATGAAAGTCACGGAATCCCCCTCCGCAATCTTTCCGGCAAAAGCCTCCTGCACAGCCGCAAGAACTGCGGCAAGACGCTCGCGTGCAAGTCTCTCGTTCAGACGGAGAGAGCCCTCCGGAGAGGTGCCGGAAATCACGATAATCGAATCAAGAAGATAATGGTTCGAGCTGAAAGCGGAGACCTCGTCGGAGAAGGATTCGAGGCGAGCCGCGTTGTCCTGATAGTCAGGCTCATAGGCTCCTGAACCGGGACGGAAATAAATCTTCACTTCGTCACCGGAGGTATTCACGGACTTTCGTTCAGAAGTCTGACGATGTCCGGCAGCATGAAGTTCAGGGGTTGATGGTTCAGCGGTCTGGGCACAAAGAACCCCGCCGGTCAGAACCAACAGAAGGACGGTGCAGACCAGCCGTCCGAAACAAACGCTCTTTGTTACACTACCAGACATAAAGCCCAACAATAAAACCTCATGTTTTCCATTTCACGAAGTGATTTGCCCCGTGCCTGAAAACAACCTGCAAAATTAGTAAGTCACGAAAAATTTTGCAATAAAAATCTGAAAATTTTACAAAAATTCTACACCGACTCGGCGATTTTCTCGGCGCAGTTGATGCCGTCGAGGGCTGAGGAGACGATGCCGCCGGAATAGCCCGCACCCTCGCCGCATGGGTAGAGGCCGGGGAGGTCGGGATGACGGAGCGTTTCGGGGTCGCGCGGGATGCGGACCGGGCTGGATGTGCGGGACTCCACGCCGAGAAGGAGCGCGTCGTTGGTGTAGTAGCCACGCATCTTGTTCCCAATCTGCGGAAAGGCATATTTGAGGCGCAGGCGGACGTGCTCGGGAAGCAGCTCATGGAGAGGGGCCGAGATGACTCCCGGATGGTAGGAACTGACCGGAAGGTTCGCCGACAGGATGCCGCGGCAGAAGTCCATCATGCGCTGCCCCGGCGCGGCGAAGGGATTAAGACCGACGGAGCCGCCTGCCTGGCCGGCCCTGAAACCGCCTGCCGAGCCGCCCCGAAGGCCATTCTGCCGCGCTTTCTGCACCCAGTCATAGACATAGCGCTCGACGTCGCGCTGGAACATCATCAGCGACAGCGGGTCGGACGCGGGATAGTCAGGAATGTCCCCCGGCTCAATGCTGACCACCACTCCGGAGTTCGCCCATTTCGAGTTGCGTGCGGAATTTGACATCCCGTTCAGGACCGTCTCGCCCTCCTCGGTCGAAGACGGGACGAGGATGCCGCCGGGACACATACAGAACGAGAACACTCCGCGTCCCTCAATCTGGGTCACGAAGGAATATTCCGCCGCGGGCATGAAAGGCTGGTATTTCCCGTGGTACTGAATCCTGTTTATCAGCGACTGAGGATGCTCCACCCGGACTCCGAGTGCGAACCCCTTTGCCTCAAGCGCCCATCCCCTCGAATTGAAGAGTTCATAAATATCCCTTGCGGAGTGGCCTGTGGCGAGGATTATGTGTTTTGCGGAATATGCGGTCGAAGAGCCGTCGGGGTTCTGTGCGACGACGGTGCAGCCTCCGTCGGGAGAGGGGGATATGTCGATGATGCGTGAATCGAAATGATATTCCCCGCCGTGTTCGACGATACATTTGCGTATGTTCTCGACGACGACCGGAAGACGGTCGCTGCCTATGTGCGGATGCGCGTCGGTGAGAATGGACTCAGCTGCGCCGAATCGGACGAACTGGTGAAGGACCTCACGGATGTCCCCGCGCTTGGACGAGCGGGTGAAGAGCTTTCCGTCGGAAAAGGTGCCTGCCCCGCCCTCGCCGAAACAGTAGTTCGAGTCCGGGTTGATGACACCCTTGTCCGAGAGCTTCGCGACGTCGAACTTGCGCGCGTGGACATCCTTGCCCCGCTCGATTATCACTGGCTTCAGCCCGCGCATCAGCAGATGCAGGGCGGCGAACATCCCCGCAGGTCCCGCTCCCGCCACAATCACCGGTTCCGCGTCATGGACATCCCTATATTCGGGAACCTCATAGCATTCAAGCTTTTCCGAGACAGTGCACACCTGATAGCGGCAGCGGTAAATCACATCGCCCCTCGCGTCAACCGAACGCCGCACGAGCCGGCACTCCCCCACCGCCTTCAGCCCCACACCGAGAGCCCTCGCGGCCGCTGCCCTCGCGGCCGCTGCCCTCAGCTCTTCCTCCGATATTTCCTTTCCGACCTTGCAGGTCAATTCTATCTCTTTCATAATAATGCCGCAATTTGCGTTTTATTGGGATTTTTAAAATTCCGCCAGACGGGAGACGGGCGCGACATCAAGGGATGTCCGTTCGCAGTTGAGATAGTGGTAGTAGCCGGCTATGGCAATCATCGCGGCATTGTCGGTGGTGAACTTGAACTCGGGGAGATAGACGTTCCAGCCGCGCTTCTGACCTTCGAGCGTGATGCGGTTTCTCAGGCCGCTGTTCGCCGAGACCCCGCCGCCGATTGTGACCTCGCGGATGCCGGTATGCTTCGCGGCCTTTATGAGCTTGTCCATCAGGATGTCTATCAGCGCCTTCTGGAACGACGCGCAGATGTCGGCCTTGTTCTCCTCCATGAAGTTCGGGTTCTTCGCGATCTCGTCGCGGACGAAATAGAGCAGAGAGGTCTTGATGCCGCTGAAGCTGTAGTCCAGCCCGGGGACATGAGGCTTGGCAAAGCGGAAACGGTTCTCGTCGCCCTCCTTCGCGAGCCTATCGACAATCGGGCCGCCGGGGTAGCCGAGCCCCATCATCTTGGAGCACTTGTCAAACGCCTCCCCCACCGCGTCGTCGATGGTCTGCCCGAGAATCTCGTATTTCAGAGGGCTATCCACCCTGACTATCTGCGAGTTGCCGCCCGAGACGAGGAGACATAGATAGGGAAACTGCGGCGCCTGATTTTCCTTGTCGTACTGCTTTATGAAATTGGCGAGTATATGTCCCTGAAGGTGGTTCACCTCAATCAGCGGGCAGCCCAACGCTATGGAGAGAGCTTTCGCGAAGGAAGTTCCGACCAGCAGCGAGCCGAGAAGTCCAGGGCCGCGGGTGAAGGCGATGGCCGTGATGTCCTCCTTGGCGATGCCCGCGCGATCTATGGCCTGGCTCACCACCGGCACGATGTTCTGCTGGTGGGCGCGCGAGGCAAGTTCCGGAATCACGCCGCCGTAGGCCTTGTGCACGTCCTGACTCGCGATGACGTTAGAAAGGAGGTAGCCGTCCCTTATGACTGCCGCCGACGTGTCGTCGCACGATGATTCTATTCCCAATATTATGTCCATATACATCCGGTTTAAAGATTTCTCGACTTCACTCCGTTCCGCTCGAAATGACAAACAGGGCACGCTCTGAAATTACAGGGGAGGCAATTCGCCCGAAACGGTAATATTTTTGCTGCAAAAGTACGAAAAAAGTCGTATTCTCGCTGCAAATTCTTAATTTTGCAGGTTATACACTCCTTTTTCTATTAGAAAAATAAGCGGAGCCAATTTGAATCAGATTTTTGAGGATAGATTTATTTTGGAAGAAGGAGTGTACCGGGCGTACACGACTGATGAAAAATAAATATAGACCAAAAAGATATTCAATTTTTTGAGGAAATTCTTTCATATCGTTAAGATAGTCCTCGTGACGATTGCCGTTCTCATCGGGGCGGCGTTCATCATGATTCAGTCCCCTCGCGTACAGACTGCGGTCGCGAACCGCGTGACGGCGGCGCTCAGGGAGTCTCTTGACGCGGACATAAGGATAGGAAAGATTCATCTGAGACCGTTCAACACCCTGGTCATCGAAGACCTGCTCATCCTTGACGGCGCTCCTGCATCTCCTCCGGAGACCTTTCCGGGAATGCCTCCGGTCGATACCTTTTTCCGCGCGGGCAGCATAATCACGGGATTCTCGCTTGACGGGCTGCTTACCGGAGGAGGGTTCAAGGTGTCTCAGGCGAAGGTGAGGGACGCACAGATGAACCTCGTGCTGGAGGGAAAGGCACCGAACCTGTCGAGAATCTTCGGGCTCGGTGCATCGAACAAGGAGCCCAAGCCCAAGAATGAGCGGGAGCTGTTCTCGGTCAGGGACGTGAGAATCGAGAACATGGGATTCAGGATGCTGAACTTCGGGGCTAAGAGAAATGTGCCGGAAGGGACATACGGGACGGACGGAGAGAGTGTGGCGCAGTTCGGGATTGACTGGACTGATTTGGAGATAAGGAATATATGCCTGCGGGGGAAAGACCTGAGGATGAAGGGCGGAATCATGACGGGGACGCTGCTGGAGATGTCGTTCAGGGAAAGAAGCGGGTTCGACTGCCACAGGCTCAGCGCGGAGGCGAGGGTCGGCGACGGGAAGGTCATCGTGAAGGACATCAGGCTCAGGGACGACTTTTCCGACCTGAATGTTCCGCTCTACATGATGAGCTTCGACAGCATGGCTGACTTTTCGGACTACATAAACCGCGTGAAGATGGACGGGGTCATCGAGGACAGTTTCATTGATTTCCGCACAATTGCCTTCTTCGCGCCGACGCTGCGGGAAAAAGGGCTGAAGGCACGGGTGTCCGGAAGCATGAGCGGGCCGGTGAGGGACATGAAATTCAGCGGAATCAGGGTCTGCCTCGCCGACGGGAGCTTTGCCGGGACAGTTGACGGAAGGCTGTCGGGAGTGCCGGATGTGGAAAGGATGACCCTGGACGCGAGACTGTCGCACAGCCTGTTCACCTCTGCGGGAGTCGATGCCCTCGTGAACGCATGGACGGAGGAGCGCATTGATTTCAGGAAATTTGCAAAGGGACAGCGGTTCATAATGAACTGCCGGGTGAACGGACGGCTCAATGATATGCACATACATCCGGAGATTCACTCCCTTGCCGGAAATCTCGACGCGGACATAAAGTTCAGCGACCTCATAAGGGCGGACAGACCGATACTCATGGACGCGAGGCTGCGCACGAAGGACCTCGACGCCGGGAAGATTGCAGGAATCGAGGTCGTGCGGGAGTGCAGTCTTGAGACCGGAGTGAAGATGAGGCTGCCGGACGGCAACGGAACGAAGATGCAGGTGCACATTGACTCGCTGAAGGTCTCAAGGCTGAATCTTCTCGGGTATGACTACAGCAGGATTGCCGCCGCGGGCGACGTCACCGAGGACGCCTTCGACGGAAAGTTTGTCTGCGGAGACCCGAACCTCAACTTCCTGTTTCAGGGAACATTCGCGCTGTCGCACAACACCAACAACAGCCTCTACAAGTTCTACGCTAACGTCGGTCATGCCGACCTGCACGCGCTTAAGCTCGACAACAGGAAAATCTCGCGCCTGAGGTTCAGGACGGCGGCAAATTTCGTCCGGGCAGGCGGGCAGGATCTCATAGGCAAGGTAGAAGTCGGAGGACTCGTTCTTGAGAACGCCTCCGGGGTACATGACATCGGGGATGCGGAGCTGACTTCCATCACCAAAGACGAGGTGCACAGGATAAAGTTCAGTTCAAGCTTTCTCGACGCGCTCTACAGCGGTACGGGCTCGCCGGCGGATTTCCTATCCGACCTCCAGGACATCACCCTCAGGCGCGACCTCCCGATGCTCTCGGCGGAGGCGGCCGGAAAATGGGAGGGCAGGAGCTACGACATAGGGATGGACTTTCACGACTCTCGGGGGCTGCTTTCATTCCTTGCGCCGGGGCTCTACATCGCAGACAGCACGAGCGTGAGGATGAACATATCCCCGGAGGGACGGCTGAGCGCGGACATGAACTCTTCGAGAATCGCGTTCAACGGCAACTATCTCAAGAACTTCCGCGCGGAGTTCAACAACGGGGACGACAATTTCACGGGAAGCGCCGGCGCGGATATGATAAGGCTCGGGAATATAGCCACGCTTGAGAACAGCATACTCAAGATGTACGCGGACGACGACAGGCTCGGTGTCGGATTCCAGTACGACAACAGCGGGGACAGCGGCAACAGCGGTGAGATTTACGCCCTCGGAGAGCTCGGCAGAACCCCCGCCGGCGACATCGGGCTCGCGCTCCGGCTGCTGCCTTCGACGGTTCACCTCAATTCGAGGCACTGGAGCATACATGAATCTACATTTAACATCACAGGAGACGGGGCCGAGGTCAATTCGTTCGAGCTGACGAACGACGAGCAGCGGCTTTCGGCATACGGGAAGGTCTCAAAGACGGCGGCGGACACCCTCACTATGGAGCTGGACCGCTTCGACATAGGAATCGTGAACCCGCTCGTCACTCCGGAGCTCGGGCTCGCGGGCAAGATGACGGGAATGGCGAGACTCATATCCCCTCTTCCGGACAAGAGCATACTCCTCGACGTCGTATGCGACTCCACGTATATGGCAGGAGAGGAAATGGGCGTCCTGACGGCACACTGCGGATGGGACAGGACATTCAACCGCTTCGACATAAACCTGAAAAACGACATCGGAGGTCGGAGCACCGTTTCGGCCGAAGGCAAATATACCCCTTCAAGCCGGGGAATCGAAGCACAGATTGCGCTCGACGGACTCAACATCGGCTATGCGAAGCCTTTCGTGGCGGAGATTTTCAACAGGTTCGAGGGCGGGATTTCGGGAAGGATTTCACTCGACGGCCCGATAACCTCGCCGGAGATAAGTTCGGAGGATGTGAGGATTGACGACGGAGTGCTCAGCATCGCGTTCACGAACGTGCCTTATCAGGTAAGCGGGCCGGTGCACATCGACAACGAGGGGGCGCACTTCGACAATGTGACGGTACGCGACAAGTTCGGCTCAACTGGAAATGTGAACGGCGCGATTACCTTCGGGAATTTCGTGAATCCGGGGATTGACCTCGGCGTAAGCGTGAAGGATCTGGAATGTCTCGACACGACGCCGTCCATAAGCCCGGATTTCTACGGTCATCTCTTCGCGAGCGGAAACGTGCGTGTCAGCGGTCCTTTCAGCGGAATCGCTCTTGACATCGACGCCGTCACTGAGAAGACCGGCAATCTGCACATCCCTATCCCGAACACGAGCGTGGCGGGAGTCACCAACCTGCTGAGGTTCAAGGAGGAGGAGAAAATCGTGTGGGTGGATCCGTATGAGGAGATGATGAGCCGGCTGAAGAAGCAGACGGAGGAGACCGGGGATTTCAGCCTGAACCTGCGTGTGGGCGCGACTCCGGGGGTGACGGCGTTCGTGGAGATAGACAGGGAGAGCGGGAATATGCTGTCGGCCAACGGAAGCGGGCAGATTGAGCTGAAGATGAAGGGGGACGACTTCAACATCAACGGGAACTACAGCATCAGCAGCGGAAACTACAAGTTCGTGGCGCTCGGGCTGGCGTCGCGCGACTTCCAGATTAAGGAGGGCAGCTCCATCCGCTTCAACGGCGACATCATGGAGAGCAGCCTCAACATCGACGCGCTCTACAAGACCAAGGCTTCGCTCGCGACGCTGATTTCGGACACGACCTCAGTGAACACGCGAAGGACCGTGGAGTGCGGAATCAGCATTTCGGACAAGTTGAAAAATCCGCGCCTTGGATTCTCGATTGATGTGCCGGACATCGACCCGGCCGTGAAGTCCAAGGTGGAGAGTGCCCTGAGCACGGACGACAAGATTCAGAAGCAGTTCCTTTCGCTCATCATCTCGAACAGCTTTCTCCCTGACGAGCAGTCGGGCATCGTGAACAGTTCGACGCTGCTCTACTCGAACGTGTCGGAGGTGATGGCGAACCAGCTGAACAACATTCTACAGAAGCTCGACATCCCGATAGACCTCGGCCTGAACTACCAGCCGAACTCGAAGGGCAACGACGTGTTTGACGTGGCTGTCTCGACCCAGCTGTTCAACAACAGGGTGGTGGTGAACGGGAACATAGGCAACCGGCAGTACAGGACCGGAGGCACGAACACGGACGTGGTGGGCGACATTGACATTGAAATCAAGCTGAACCGCCCCGGCACGCTGCGACTGAACCTCTTCTCGCACTCGGCCGACCAATACACGAACTACCTCGACAACTCGCAGCGCAACGGCATAGGCATGGGCTACCAGATGGAGTTCAACGGCATCAGGGACGAGGACCGCGGAAATCTCAAGACGCTGAAGGTCGAGGCGCGGGACACGAAGAAAGGTCAGGAACGCGACACATTGAAAGCGCAGAAGCCTCGGAAGGCGAAGCTGACACGCGAGCAGAAAAAGGATCGGCGCAAATCGTCCGGGCAAAAGGCTCAGAGTGAGACCGCTCAGCAGGACGCGCTGTCATCTCGAACGGAGTGAGAGAACTCTGTGCGGGGAACAACAACAGCATGAAGCAATAAGACAAGAACATGATAGATACAGGACATAAGCTTTACTTGGTGCCGTCGCCGCTCGGGGACTACGAGCCGGGGAGGGTGATTCCCGCGCCGGTACTGGAACTGCTCGGGAGCGTGGGGATATATGTGGTGGAGGAACTGCGGACTGTGCGGCGCTACCTGTCAAAGGCTGGACTGCGCGGAAAGATTGACACTCTGGAGTTCCACGAGCTGAACGAGCACACGGACACCGCAACGGTGGAGTCCTATCTGGAGCTGTTCCGGCGCGGCGACGTGGCGCTCATCTCGGAGGCCGGGCTCCCTGCGGTCGCCGACCCCGGAGCACAGCTGGTCGCCCTCTGCCAAAGGCACGGGATTCAGGTTGTTCCGTTCGTCGGGCCGTCCTCGCTGATGCTGGCGCTGATGGCCTCCGGCCTGAACGGGCAGGCGTTCGAGTTCTGCGGCTACCTTCCGGCAAAGCCTGCGGAGCGCAGGACCGCGCTGAAGTCAATCGAAAGGGATGTTTCCGCGACTGGTAAGAGCCACATCTTCATCGAGACGCCGTACAGGAACGACGCGATGCTCGCCGACATCTGCGCGGTGTGCGAGGACAGCACGCTCGCCTGCGTGGCCGCCGACATAACGACCGCGGACGAGTTCATCAGAACGATGCCTGTCCGGGAATGGAAGCGGAAGCTCGGCGGTGGCTTTCAGATAGGCAAGCATCCATGCGTATATATAATAGGAGTCGCTCCGGGATGCGGCGCCGCGGAAAAGCTGGTGCGCCCCGGGAGAAGCGAAGAAAGGCATCGGGGCAACTCCGATGAAGGACGAAGACCCAAAGAAAGGCGATGGGGAAGGAACGAGGAAAACATATAGAAACAAAGATAAAATTTAATGATATGACAAGCTTACTTGAACTTGAGGGAATGGAGTTTCATTCGAATCACGGATGTTACGAGGACGAAAAGAAACACGGCAACCGCTTTGTAGTGGAT
>CAVBPI010000059.1:0-1660 GCA_963596955.1 bacterium
AAACAAATATTTACTGCAATGTTGACCCAAACAGAACAAGACAATCTCCGCCGTCGTACCGGCTGGTCGGACGAGATTGTCAGGAACATCCGCTCTATGGCGGAAGCGGAGATTTATGTCCGTGCCGGCCTGAAGGAGGCTCGTGTGGGAGGTCGTCCGGCTCTGATACGCTCTGACATTGACTGGGGCGCGTTCAACTGTCGTAAGGAGTGGCTTAAGACCAAATTCGCCGACTATGACAGGTGGAAGGACTACAACAATGCCGACCTGATCGGGGAAGGGTATCCTCCGCGTGATGCCAACGGTGACCCATACGAGCTTCACCACATCGGCCAGCGTCAGGACTCTCCGTTCGCGGAGCTCACATGGCAGGAACACATGGGCGACGGGAACAACACCGTTCTTCATGCTGCCGGCAAGGAGTCCGAGATTGACAGGGGAGAGTTCGACGACGAGAAGTCCCGCTACTGGCAGGCCCGTTTCCGGATGTTCTCCGATGCCGAGCTCCGCGAAATCTACCGGTGACTTTCTTGTTTTACACAATTATATCGTTGTCTTTCAGTGGTTTACTGATAATTGTTAAAATAAGAGTTTTTTTTATGCTTATTATGCACCACGCTCGGGAAGAAGAATCTGGTTTACCTTATCCTCGAAAAGATACCTTGATACCCAATAGGCATACTGTTTAAGACTGCAAAAGCTTGACAGTTTCTATATCCATGCCGGTACATTGTGCCACTAATTCGGCGGGTATGCCCTTCTTTAAGAAATTTAAAGCAATCTCTTCTCGGGTCTTGCGTCTTGCGGCCTTAAGCATACCCTTTGTTCTGAAGTCTTCCATCATAATCCTGACATATAAATGTTTCTGTTCCCTGTTGAACCCGGCGACCCTCGCGGCCTTGAACAGTCTCAGCATAACCTTGTCCCTAACCCATTCGGGAACCTCGGTCATCTGTCCCATATGCCTGAACATATAGCACCATCGGTCAAGGTCGCTCACGCACTGCTCCGGCGTTTTGTCGAAGTAGCCCAACGCCGCGAATATAATGCAAATTGTTGAAGGAGCAACCTCGTGGGTGAACTTTTCCATCATAGTGTAGAACGAATAGAGCCGCTGCGCGTATGAAACCCCGTCCTCGGCTTCCGGTTTTCCGTCGAGAAGGACTATGACATAGACCGGCTTGAGGTCGCCGCTTTCGCCTCCGCACCTCACGTTGTCGTAGTAAATCCTGCTCGCGTAGCCCATGAACCTCTTGAACAGGTCATCCTCGCTGCACCTCTGCACCTCAATGTCGAACGATGCGCCATTTTCATCGACTGCACACAAATCCACGATTGACTTCTTCCCGTCCATGCTGTTCGCGACATACTCCGTCGGCTTGAGCCTTATCCCCGTGACCTTTCTTTCTCCTTGCAGCATGACATTTATGAGTTCCACAAGCAGGTCCTCATTGTCCTTGCTCGTAAAAATCGCCTTCAGACCGGCATCGGACATCAGGTCGGCGAACACGCATCCGCCGAGTATCTTCCGCTCGACCTCGCTGAAGTCAGACCAGTCCTCGAATGTTTCCGAATCGTTACATAAATTTTCTTCCATAAAATGATGTTTTATTAAACAAATGTAGCGGCCAACAAACTCGATGACCGCCGCAATGTTCGG
>CAVBPI010000059.1:1670-5728 GCA_963596955.1 bacterium
CTTGACAAAGGTCTGTGGATTATGTTTCTTTGCGAACAAATTGTTTTGACGAAGTGCTGAACTTGCGAGCGAAATTTTCGCAGGTTTGAAGTAATTTTGCCGGCAATAAAACATAAAGGACTATGAACATACTTAAGGATTACGAAAAGTATCAGGGCATTTTTTCTGTCGAGAGTTTTTGGACGAAGGTTAAGGATGTGGCAAAGAAGGCCGGGGTGAAGGTTATCTATGCGGCTCTGGTTCTGTTCTATGAACTGACCGACCCGAACATTGACGCGAAGGAAAAGGCCGTGATAATCGGGGCGTTGGGCTATTTCATTCTTCCGATAGACCTTATTCCGGATGCCATACCGGTTGTCGGATTTACGGATGACCTCGCGGCTCTCGTCGCCGCCTACAAGTTCGTGCGGCACAACATCACTCCTGAAGTCGAGGCCAAGGCAAAGGCGAAGCTCGCCGAATGGTTCGGAGGTGTCGATGAGCGTGAAATCATCATTGAAAAATAGTGCTGTCCTATGCTGCGCGGAATAGTTACATATAAATGCGCCTATTGTGGCGCGGAGTTCAAAGCCCCTGACATTGAGTGGAATGCTACGGCAAAGTCCGCCCCTGTGCGCTGCCCTGAGTGCGGTCAGTGCAACGACATTAGTCTTTGCCGCAGAGGGCTCGGGTTAGGCTGGCTGACCCGCCTGTTCCGAAAACCCACGGGGCTCTGATTCCGGTTTCTGGGAATGTTTCCGGAAGTCAGGCCGATTCTTGCAAAACTCTGTCAAATTGCGTATTTTCGTGGGATAAATGACTGAACTGATGAAAATACGGGAATTTGGGGCTGCTGCGGCAGCGATTGCTTTCGGATGGCTGCTTTGCGGATGCAGCGTGAAGCCGGGGAACGGAGATGGGGACGGAAACGGCGCGGGAAGAGAGATTCCGATACATATCGCGACGGCGGTGACGCGGGTCGCTGACGAAAGGTTCGAGGACGGTGATGTGCTCGGACTTTTTGTCGTGAATGAGCCTGAGACCTTGGCGGCTTCGGGGAACCAGTATGACAATGAGCCGCTGACCTTTGCCGGAGGCACTCTGACCTCCCGTGAACTTTATTATAGGGATGACCGGACTGTGACTGATTTTTGCTGCTATTTTCCTTACAGACAGACTGTTGAAAACGTCGAGGCTCTGCCGCTCAAGGTCAATGCGGACCAGAGCACTCCAGATGGCTACAAAGGTTCGGACTTCCTCTGGGGACAGACGACCGGGATTCTGCCGTCGGAAAGGCTCGTGAACATCCCGATGCGGCATCTTACCTCCCGGTTGAGGGTCGTTCTGAAGCCGGGTGCAGGCTGGTCGGCGGAGGAGCTTGCCGGAGCGAAGGTTGTGTTGTGCGGTTTGAAGACCGAGGGGTTTGTTAACTTGAAGGACGGCAGCGTTGAGGTGGGGGACACCGGGGAGGAAATTGTGGCGAGAAATGACGGTGGCGGCGTGTTCTCCGCGCTTGTCGTGCCTCAGTCCGTCGTCAATGCGGGACTCGTGAAGATTGTTGTCGGCACGAATGAGTATGTGCTTCGGACAAGCGTCGATTTGCAGTCAGGGAAAGTGCATGGCTGCACGGTGACGGTGAACAAGACAGGCGGTAGCATAAACGTCGGGATAGTCGGCTGGGAGACGGACGAGAACGACTACGGCGGTTCGGTGGAGTAGCGGAAATCCGGTGTGACTCTCTTGTGTCAAATGCAGCGTGAATTTATGGTTGGACTTAGTAAAATTTTCCGCAGCGCAGATGCCTTAAAGCGGCTCGGAATGAACTTTTCCCATTCGCTTATTGCCGTTGTGCTGCCTGCCGTTCTCGCATCCTGCGCATCGGAAAGGCTGGATGCGCCGGACGGCTCGGCTTCGGGACAAATCCCGATTTCGCTTTCCGGAGAAATCTCGCAGGTCTATCAGACGAGGGTGAGCGACGGAGGATTCGCGGACGGGGACAGAATCGGGGTGTATGTCGCTGATTATGAGAATGACAATCCGGGAATCCTGAAAAATGCGGGAAACCGTGCTGACAATGTGTGGCATCAGTATTCTGCCTCTGACAGGCGCTGGACCGGGAGCAGGGACATATATTGGAAGGACAGGAACACTCACGCGGACATATATGCCTACTATCCATACACATACGTCGAAAATGTGAATGTTCTTGCCCTGACTGTCAGCAAGGATCAGAGAGCGACGTCGGACGGGACAATGTCCGGATATGAGGCTTCGGATTTCCTGTGGGGAAAGGCGGAGGATGTCGTGCCGACGGAGCGTACGGTGAATGTCGAGATGACTCACAGAATGGCATCTGTTGCCGTGAGCCTTGAAGAAGGCGGCGGATTCGGTACAGGAGAATGGAACGCGGCAGTTAAGGAAGTTTTGCTGACGGGGATGAGAACGGGAGCGGTCGTGAGCCTTTCGGACGGCGTTGTGACGCTTTCCGATGAGGCGCCGGAAACAGGAAGCATTATTCCATACGAGAACGGCGGTGTGTGGAGGGCTGTGACCGTGCCGCAGAAAATCTTGGCAGGAACATCGCCCATCAGCATCACGGTGGGAGGCAAGGCTCTGAAGTTCAGTGTTGAAAAGGATGTCGAGCTTGTCGCTTCGCGGCAGCATAACTTCACAATAGTCGTTAACCGGAAAGAGGACGGGGATTTCGACCTTGTGCTCGGCAACTTTGCCGTGTCGGCGTGGGAGAATGATTCTGCCTCGCACGACTGGACCGCGGCGGAGTATATCGTCGTGAATGTCGAGCAGGCAGGCACACTGGAGGAAACGCTCGCGGCATCGACTGAGGTTGACAGGGTGCGGAACCTGAAGATTACGGGGCAGATTAACGGACGAGACTTTGGTGCGATGAGACATCATTTCACAAGCCTTTCTGCATTGAATCTCAAGGAGGTACGAATTGTTGCCTGTGACCGTGGGCAACTTGACAGCGGTGAGGAATATGACGGAAATGAAGACGATGTCATCCCGGCCTACGCTCTGAACTCAAAAAAGACTCTCACGTCAGTTATATTCCCAGACCGTCTGAAGGGCATCAACGAGTCCGCGTTCACTGACTGCAACGCGCTTGCCGGTTCTCTGACCTTTCCGGAGGGACTTGAGTTCATTGACAAGTCTGCATTCCGAAGCTGTTCTTGTCTCAGCGGCAGTTTGAATCTGCCGAGCACGCTCAAGCGAATCGGCAACTACGATGGCTACCTCGGCTATTGGGACGGCGCGTTTGCCGGATGCAATTTCGCCTGTGAACTTAAGCTCCCGGATGGTCTTGAGGAAATCGGTAAGGGAACATTCCTGAGCTGTCCTTGCATTTACGGTGAACTCCATCTTCCGGAAGACCTGAAGTATATAGGGGAGGATTCATTCGCGAACTGCGGTAACCTGCGCGGAAGTCTTGTAATCCCGAAGGGTGTGAAAGTCTTGCCTGTGAGATGTTTCTCGAACACTGGCTTTGACGGAAACCTTATCCTTAACGACGGATTGGCCTCAATCGAAGGCCGGGCATTCGAAAATACGCGGTTTCGAGGAGAACTTGTGCTCCCTGAGAGTCTTACCTCCCTTGGCGAGCATTGTTTCAATGGATGCGATTTCTCAGGAAAACTTGTTCTCCCATCGGCGCTGCGGGCTGTCGGAAACTGGATTTTCGCCCATAACACCCGCTTGTCCGGCATCCTTGAAATCCCGGAAAATGTCATCAGCATCGGTGTCGGGGCGTTCTCCGGCTGCCGTGGCCTTGAGGGGCTTGTTCTTCCCGCCGGAATGGAGTCAATACTCGCGGACAGAAACGACTCCGAAGGAGGCGCGTTCCAGAACTGCTTCGGCCTGAACAGCATCGTCTGCAAGGGGGACATTCCCCCGACGGTTCAGCAGCAGGCGTTTGAAGGGGTTCCGAAGGACAATTTCACTGTGGAGGTGCCGGAATCATCTGTCATCCAGTACCGGGTTGCAACCGGCTGGAAGGACTTCAAGCGTGTGTCTGCCTACCGCAGGCTTTCCGTGCGTCCTTCGGCGGTTTCGGCGCTCAA